>NZ_JAOCHX010000010.1:0-72158 GCF_029843245.1 Empedobacter sp. GD03739
GACTTATTATGTTGAAAGTAATTGGAACAACAAAAAATCTGAACGAAAAGCAATTCAAATTACTGTTTTAGAAAAAATTAATTTTTCTGAAAAAGTTAGTATCAAACAGAATAAAAAAGACGGAACAATTATCCTTTCTTTAAAAAATACTGACGATAAAAAATATAAATTCGAATGGTTGGATGAAAAAGGAAATAGACTTTACAATTTTGATCCAAAAGAGAATAAAACGGTTTACAAAGGAAGTGATTCATCAACTATCACTATCAAAAATGAATCATTAGGTTTTACAATTTTTGTCAAGAAAATAGATAAAGAAACGACATGTTCTAGTGAAAAAGTTACAATAAAATTGTAAAATAATTGGGTATTTTAATTATATTTCAACGTTAAAAAAAACATTTTGGATCAAAGCAGTGAAAATTTATATTTCGATAATATTTATAAATTTATAAGTATACATTCATTAAAATTAGTTATTGAAAATAAAACATTGAGATTTACAAGAGGTGATTATTTTAATGACCCATTTGAATCTAACCCTTATTTAACTCCTCTTGATTGGAATGAATTATATAAGAATACAAAAAATAAAGATATAATTAAATTCATTGCTAATCAAGCATTTGTAAAATTACAATCTAAAAATTACTCATCCTGTTTTTCTAAATCTTATTTAAAAGACAATAACAAACTTATGTGGGCACACTATGGAGATTCTCACAAAGGATGCTGTTTTGAAATAAAAAAAGATGTTATAATTGATATTTCTCATAAATTTAAACTAGCTCCATTTATTATAAAATATGTAGATAATTTAGCTGAGAAAAGGGATAGTTTAATTAATGATTTTTCAGATAATAGAATTTTATTTTTTCAACATACAAAGAAAAGATATGGGAATATGAAGATGAAGTTAGATTATTATTTCATAAAGAGTTTTGTATAAAAAAAGATATTAAATTCGTAAACAACGATGCTAATGCTGATATAGAGTTTAAAACTGAATACATTAGTAAAGTTATCTTTGGATTAAAGTCAGATAAAAATGATATCATGAATATTATTAATTTATTCATTGAAAAAAAACATATTCCTGAATTTTATAAGATAGATATTAATCCTTTTACTTTAAATCTATTTGAAGTAAATCTTAATATAAAAGATTACCTAAACAAGTAATAAAAAAATCCCTCTAATTAATTAGAGGGATTTTTTTATAATATTTCAGAATAATTATTCTTTAATTCTTTCTACGTAAGAACCATCTTCTGTGTTGATTTTTACTTTATCACCTTCGTTGATGAATAAAGGAACACGGATTTCAGCACCAGTTTCTGTCGTTGCAGGTTTTGTAGCATTTGTAGCTGTATCACCTTTAAGACCTGGCTCTGTGTATGTAATTTCCATTACAACTGTAGTTGGTAACTCAGCTGCTAAAGCTGTTTCATCAGAAGCACGGAACAAGATTTTTACTTCGTCACCAGCTTTCATAAATTGTGAATTATCAATCAAATCTTTGTTTAAATAAACTTGAGAGAAATCATCATTATTCATGAAGTGGAAACCATTATCATCTTCATATAAATATTGGTAGTTACGTGTTTCTACACGAACTTCTTCAATTTTATGACCAGCAGAGAATGTATTGTCTAATACTTTTCCGTTAGTTAATGATTTTAATTTTGTACGAACGAAAGCAGGTCCTTTACCTGGTTTTACGTGTAAAAATTCGATAATTTTATACGTATCATTATTAAAAATAATACATAAACCTTTTCTGATATCAGAAGTTGTTGCCATTTATTCTATTGTTATTTTATTAAACTCCCGAGCTATATCCTTTCATAATTCCACGATCACTTGTATTGATAAAATCAAGGATTACTTCACGATAATGTGAATCTGGGAATTTTTCTAAGATTTGTTCTACAGCCTGAGATACGTTATTTTTTTGTTGATATAAGATTCTATAAATACCTTGAATTTCGAAGATTTCTTCAGATGTGAAACCTTTTCTTCTCAATCCAATTGCATTAACTCCCGCATAAGCAACAGGATTTTTTGCTGCTTTAACGTACGGAGGAACATCTTTACGAATTTGTGTCGCACCAGCTACAAAAGCATGTTCTCCAATTTTTGTAAATTGATGAACCGCACTATAACCACCAATAAAAGCGAAATCTCCAACTTCTATATGTCCTGCTAAACCAACCGCATTTACGATTACGACATTATTTCCTACAACACAATCGTGCGCGATATGCGCAGTTGCCATAATCAAACAATTGTCACCAATCTTAGTATAACCTAATGCATTAGTTCCTTTGTTTACAGTAACACATTCACGAATCGTTGTATTGTCACCAATATATGTTAAAGTTTTTTCACCTTCGTACTTCAAATCTTGAGGCTCACCAGAAATTACTGTACCTGGATAAATTTTACAATTTTTTCCAATACGCGCTCCTGACATAATTGTTACATTAGGACCAATCCATGTTCCATCACCAATTTCTACATCTTCGTAAACAGAAGAGAAAGGGCTTATTGTTACATTTTCACCAATTTTAGCTGTTGGATGTACATAAGCCATCGGATAATTCATAACTTCCATTTGTTTATTATTCTTTAGTAATAACAGCCATCATTTCTGCTTCAACAGCAATCTGATTTCCTACATATCCATAACCTTGCATATGTACGATACCACGTCTAATTGGCTCTAGTAATTCTAATTTAAAAACTAAAGTGTCTCCTGGAACAACTTTTCTTTTAAACTTAGCATTTTCAATTTTCATAAAGTAAGTAGAATATTCTTGTGGATTTTCTAACTCACCTAAAATCAATAAACCACCTAATTGTGCCATTGCTTCTATTTGTAAAACACCTGGCATAACTGGTTCTTTTGGAAAATGACCAACAAAGAAAGGTTCGTTCATTGTAACATTTTTCACACCAATCAATTCGGTTTCTGTTTTAGAAATAACTTTATCAATTAATAAGAATGGAGGTCTATGAGGTAATAATTTGATGATATCATTGATATCGTATACCGGTTCTGCATTCAAATCAAACTCAGGAATTTTATTACGCTGAGCTAATTTAATTTGTTTGCTTAATTTTTTTGCAAAATTCGTATTGATTTGATGACCCGGTTTAGTTGCAATAATTTTTGCTTTTAACTTAGTTCCAATCAATGCCAAATCACCAATTACATCTAATAATTTGTGACGTGCTGCTTCGTTTGGATGATGTAATGTTAAGTGATCTAAAATTCCATTCGGACGTATCGCTACATCCTCACGGTTAAATGCTTTACATAATCTTTCTTTAGTTTCTGGTGTAATTTCTTTATCAACATACACAATTGCATTATCTAAATCACCACCTTTTACTAAACCTGCAGCTAAAAGTTGCTCTAACTCGTGTAAGAAACAAAATGTTCTAGAGTCTGAGATATCTCTTTTAAAATTCTTAATTGAAGTTAATGTTGCATTCTGCGTTCCTAAAACTTTAGTACCGAAATCAACCATTGTTGTAACTTGATACTCATCAGCAGGGATAGCTGTAATTTCTGAACCAGTTTCTGGATCAACATAAGTAACGATTTCTTTAATTTTGTAATACTCACGTTCTTTATCTTGTTCTACGATACCAGCCTGTTCAATAGCCTCGACAAAAAACTTAGATGAACCATCCATAATCGGAGGTTCTGCATTGTCAATTTCTATAATACAGTTATCAATATCCATACCTACTAAAGCCGCTAAAACGTGCTCTGTAGTATGTACCTTAACTCCTTTCTTTTCTAAAGTTGTTCCACGAGCAGTGCTTACAACATATTGTGCATCTGCTTCTACATGTGGAGTACCTTCTAAATCTGTTCTTACAAATACGAAACCAGTATCTGGATTTGCAGGTTTAAAAGTTAAAGTAACATTATTTCCTGTATGTAACCCAACACCTGAAAGAACGGTTTCTTTCGCTAAAGTTTTTTGCTTATCAGACATTAACTTTTACTTTTGTTTGTTTTCTTTTTCTAATTGATCTAATCTTTTCACAATTTCTGGAAATTTACGGAAATAAACGTAAGATTTCTTAAAATCAATCGCGTTAATTGCCGGAGATCCATACATTTGTTGTGCATCTTTTACATCAGCATTAATTCCAGACTGAGCCTGAACTTGTACAAAATCACCTATTTTTAAGTGACCTACAATTCCAACTTGTCCACCAATCATACAATTACGACCAACTTTTGTTGATCCAGCAATTCCTGATTGAGAAGCAATAACTGTGTTTTCACCAATTTCTACGTTATGTGCTACTTGAATTTGATTATCCAATTTAGCTCCTTTTCGGATATAAGTAGAACCCATTGTAGCACGATCGATTGTTGAACCTGATCCAATTTCCACATTATCTTCGATAACTACATTACCAATTTGAGGAATTTTCTCGAAAGTCCCGTCAGGATTTGGTGCAAATCCAAAACCATCAGACCCTACAACAACATTGGCGTGAATAATACAATTTTGACCAATTTCACACTCTTCATACACTTGTACGCCTGAATGTAAAACGGTATTATCACCAATCTTAGCATGATCGCCAATCGTTACATTTGGATATATTTTTACATTATTCCCAATCGAAACATTAGCTCCAATATAAGAAAAACTTCCAACATATACATTATCTCCTAGTTGCGCAGTAGAATTTACTTTCGTATATTCTTCTATTCCAACTTTATTATTTTTTATCGTATTGTAATACTGCAACAGCTTTGTAAAGGCTTGATATGCATCTTCAACCACAATCAATGTAGACGAAATAGAATCTGTTGCCACAAAATCCTTACTCACAATCACAATAGAAGCGTTTGTTGTATAGATAAAATGCTCGTATTTCGGATTAGCCAAAAACGAAATCGAACCTTCTTTTCCTTCCTCTATCTTCGATAATGTGGAAACCTCTACATTTGCATCACCTGTTACGGTTCCTTGCAATAATTGCGCAATCTCTGCAGCTTTAAATTTCATAGTCTGCAAAACTAATAATTATTCTTAAATTTATAAAATGATTATTTAAGTTATTTAACTTTTTTGTCAAATTCTTCAAATCGATATTTAAACGCTATGGTAATGATATTTTGTAATTTCTTGTTGCAAAAATTGCGTTAACAAACTTTTTTCTGAACTCGAAATTTCTTTTACCTCACCATTTTTATATAAAACCTTTATTGGACTTTTTGATTTTTCGTACGGAACAATTTTTATCGTTGTTTGTTCCACAAAATAACTTGCATCATCAATTCCTAAAGCATTTTCTACTCTATTTTTTTCAACCAAAATTTCTTCTTCGGATAATTTTGTATCCATCAAATATGATTTTGGTAATGTACGCTGAATGATATTTTTTGATAATTTACTCAAAATTAAATCATCATGAAACTGCCATTCTTTTATCGCTGATAAAACATCCGAATCGTCCAAACGCGTAAAAATTTCTAAACCTTCTTTTGATAAACTTCCAACTTCATTTTCTTCTAAAAAGTATTTAAAAGCAAACGTTGCAAAAAGATTTTCTCCCGCTTTTGTCAATTCTTTCGCTCTTCTCAAAACGCTAATCAAAAAATTCTCTGCTGTAAACGATTTCTTGTGCATATACACTTGCATGTACATAAACATACGCGCCATCAAAAATTTCTCGACCGACGAAATTCCCTTTGCTTCTATCACCAACTCATCATTCGAGACATTCATCATCGAGATAATTCTTTCTGGATTGATATTTCCTTCTACCACTCCTGTGTAAAAACTATCTCGCTTCAAATAATCCATGCGATCACAATCCAACTGACTCGAAACCAATTGCGACAAGAATTTTTTCGGATAATTTCCTTTAAAAATCTGAATAGCTAAAGTTAATCGATTATCAAAAAATTGATTCAATTCTTCCATCAAACGAAGCGAAATTTCTTCGTGATGCGAACCATTAATGATAGAATGTTCAAGAGAATGAGAAAAAGGTCCATGTCCCAAATCGTGTAATAAAATCGCGATTAAAGCTCCATTTTCTTCTTCTGGAGTGATGTCGACGTCTTTTCTTTTGAGAATATTTAAGGCTTTTTGCATCAAATGCATACAACCTAAAGCGTGATGAAAACGAGAATGTCTCGCTCCTGGATAAACCATTTCTGTTAAACCCGTTTGCGAAATTCTGCGAAGTCGTTGAAAATATGGATGTTGAATAATCTGATAAATAAGCTCGTTTGGAATCGTAATAAATCCATGAACTGGATCATTTACTATCTTCAACTTATTATTGTTTAATGGATTCAAACGTACTATTTTATCGGCAAAGATAAGAATTTTTACTCATTCTGAACGTTACTTTTTTGATTAAGAATGGTTTTTATAAAATATTTTAGATAAAAATCATTTTTGGAATTATTTATGCTAAATAATCATCGCAAACTTTGGGAAAACTCCAATTTTGTTTAACATACAATTTTGATTTTAACATTTCCGTTATCGCTATATTTGGAATAATTCTAAAATGTAGAAATCAATATAAAAAATAAAAATATAACAAATGGCTATAAAAATTTTATGGATTGATGATGAAATCGATTTATTGAAACCACACCAACTTTTTTTAGAGAAAAAAGGATACGATACAACAATGATAAATAATGCGACTGATGCATTAGAAGAAATAGAAAAAGAGAACTTTGCAGCTGTTTTAATCGACGAAAACATGCCAGGTTTGAGTGGATTGGAAGCCTTACCAAAAATTAAGGAATTGCGTCCAAACCTTCCTGTTATTATGGTCACAAAAAGTGAAGAAGAGCATATCATGGAAGATGCAATTGGTTCACATATAGCAGATTATTTGATTAAACCAGTTAATCCAAATCAAATTTTATTGAGTTTGAAAAAGATTTTGGATGCATCTAAAATTATTTCAGAAAAAACAGTTATCAATTATCAACAGGAATTCAGAAATATCACAATGGATATGATGAATGCGCGCGATTATGAGGATTGGCAAGAAATTTATAAAAAATTAGTTTTTTGGGAACTTGAACTTGAAAATATCGAAGATACAGCACTTTCTCAAATCATCGAAAATCAAAAAAGTGGAGCAAATGCAGCTTTCTTCAAATTTATAGAACGTAATTACGAAGATTGGTTGCATAATGATGAAGATCGTCCCGTTTTATCGCACACAATTTTCAATCAATTAGTTCGACCTCATCTTGGAAAAGATAAAAATGTTTTATTGATTATGGTTGATAATTTACGCTACGATCAATGGAAAGTTATTGAGCCAATTTTCAATCGTTATTATAATTCGGAAGCCGAAAATTTATATTACAGTATTTTACCTTCGGCAACTCAATATGCGAGAAATGCGTTCTTTTCGGGTTTAATGCCTTTGGAAATTGAGAAAAAATATCCTGAATATTGGTTGAATGATACCGACGAAGGAAATAAAAATATGTACGAAAGAGAATTGTTAGGAGAACAATTAAAACGTCTTGGAATGGGTGATTTATCGTATAATTATTTTAAAATTTTAAATTCTGATTTCGAGAAAAAAATTGCAGATGATTTTAATAATTACAAAAAGAATAACTTGAATGTAATTGTCTACAACTTTATCGATATTCTTTCGCATGCAAAAACGGACAACAGAATTGTTGGCGAAATTATTCGTGATGATAAAACGTATCGTTCGATCACAAAACATTGGTTTGAGAATTCATATTTAATGGAAATTGTGAAAAAAGCGGCGCAAGAAAAAATGAAAATTATTGTAACAACCGATCACGGAACAATTTACGTAAAGGAACCTACAAAAGTAATTGGTGACAAAGAAGCAAGTACAAATTTGCGTTATAAATTGGGGAAACAATTGCAATATGATCCGAAAGATGTTTTGGCGGTTGAGCAACCAGAAAAATTCCTTTTACCTAAGGTTAATGTTACGTCAAAGTATATCTTTGCAAAAGAAAATTTATTTTTAACGTATCCAAAAAATTACAATCATTTCGTTAATTATTACAAAAACACTTACCAACATGGTGGAATTTCGTTGGAGGAAATAATTATCCCAATGGTTGTTTTAACACCAAAAAATTAAATGGAATTTATCATCAATAATTTAGACGAATTACCAGAAGTTGCTCAAAAAATAATCGATCAACTTCAGTATAAATTAATCACTTTCGAAGGAGAAATGGGAGCTGGAAAAACAACTTTTATCAAAGAGTTTGTAAAAGCTTTGGGAACAAATGATGAAGTTTCGAGTCCTACTTTTTCGATTGTTAATGAATATGAAACAGATAAAGGAAAAGTTTATCATTTCGATTTTTATCGTCTAAATCACGAAGATGAAGCCTTAGATTTTGGGATTGAAGAATATTTATATTCTAATCAATATTGTTTAATGGAATGGCCAAATAAAATTGCTAACTTTATACCAGATGAACATCACACGATTACATTGGAAAATGTAGATGGCGTTCGTCATTTAAATTTTAGCTAATAGTATATGGACGGAAAAAATATTTTTACGCCTTTTTCTCAGGAAGATCTTATTCCTCAACCCGAGCGTTTAGAGATTCCTCATAAGAAAGAACGCTTTGATATTGGAATTCCAAAAGAAACAAATAATCAAGAAAAAAGAATTTGTCTTTCTCCTGATGCAGTCGAAATTTTGGTCAATAATGGACACCAAGTTACGATAGAAACTGGAGCAGGAGAAGGTGCAAATTATTCGGATAAAGAATATTCGGAAGCTGGTGCGCAAATTTCTTACAATACGCAAGCTGTTTTCGAGAAACCTATTATTCTAAAAGTTGGTCCACTTACTTTAGATGAAATTGATTGGATAAAACCAAATGCGTTAATTATTTCATCTGTTCCGGCGAATACTTTAAGACGCGAATATTTTCAGAAATTAATTACAAAGCGTGTAAACGCAGTTGGATTTGAATTTATTCGTGATGAACAAAATCATTTACCAGTCGTTCGTTTATTAAGTGAAATTGCAGGAACAACGGCAATTTTGGTTGCAAGTGAATTGATGTCTTCTACAAACGGAGGAAACGGAATTTTGATGGGTGGTGTAACAGGTGTTCGGCCAACAGAAGTTGTGATTCTTGGAGCTGGAACGGTTGCAGAGAATGCGACAAGAACAGCTTTAGGTTTAGGTGCTTCGGTGCGTGTTTTTGATAATTCATTAACAAGATTAAGACGATTACAACAAAATATAGGACAACGAGTTTCTACTTCTACATTAGATCCAAAAGAATTAGGAAAAGCTTTACGACGTTGCGATTTAGCAATCGGTGCACTTCGCGGAGAAACGCGTACACCTTGTGTTGTAACTGAGATGATGGTACAAAATATGAAAGCTGGCGCTGTAATTATTGATGTGAGCATTGATCAAGGTGGATGTTTCGAAACATCTGAATTAACAACTCATGATCACCCTATCATTATTAAGAATGATATAATTCATTATGCGGTTTCTAACATCACTTCTCGCGTCGCACGCACCTCTACCAAAGCGTTGAGCAATTATTTCTTGTCGTATTTATTCCAAATTTCAGAAGAATCTGGTTTTGCGAATGTGGTACAATCGGATAAAACTATAAGAAATGGCGTATATTTGTACAAAGGAAGAATTGTAAAAAAGAACTTATGTGATTGGTTTGATTTACCATTTCACGACATTAATTTATTGATTATATGACGTTTACGCAAAGATTTATGAATTATTTGATGGGAGTTGGAATTGGGTTAGTTTTCGTCGCTATGGCGTTTGGACCTCGTGCTTTCTCATGTAATTACTTTCCAAATGCAAGAGTTTTGGATGAAGCTTTTTCAAAAAGATTAGCTATTTCACCAGAAGCTCAAGCATTTTTAAAAGCAGAAAATTTAGATTCTACATTCTTGAAAAAAGAATTATTCAAAAGAAGTAAAGTTGATTTTGATCACTCGAAAAAAGATCAAGTTCCTTGTAGAGAATATTTGGCAAACTATAAAAGCAAAGACAATACGAAAGATTATGATTTTGTATTAGAAATTTGCAAAGAAGATTCGAAATTAGTTTCCATCAAAAAGAAATAAAACAAAAAAACCACTTCGTTTGAAGTGGTTTTTTTATATGATTAATTTATAAATTTCAAAATTGTTAAGGCAATTACAAAGATTAGTATTGCGACAATAATTACATCTTTAAACTGTACTTTTTTTGTTCCGAACTCTACGTTTCGGTTTAAACTTTTTCTTTTTTTATTGGATTGCATAGGTTGATATTTGACTGCAAATTTATTAAATATTATCAAATATCAAACCTTTATTTTATTCTAAAATATTTAATTTACAATAAGATATCTTAAATCCCAATTTCTATCTGAAAACGCGCGTACCAGTTGTTTTTCTTTTCTAAATTATAGAATTTTTGTTGTTCATACGTAAATTCTGCTTGTAATTTGAAAGCATGTTCCCAAATATATTTTGTCAAACCTAATGTGTATTGATTTGTATTCGGTGTAAACTCAAAAATTTCTTTATCTACTGTTTGAGTTGAATAACGTCCTATCACCTCCCAGTGTTTCGGGAATGTGTATGAACCTTGAAAATCCATTCCTTCTCCATTATAGATATAATTAAAATCAGAAATATCTGTAGGGTTATAAAATAACACATTATCAGAATTACGATTCATATAAGAATACATCAAATTCCATCCACGATATTTTAACATCGCATCCAAAAACAATGATTTTATATTAGCTGTTCCTCCACCTACAATATCATCTCCTAACATTCCTGCTGTTCTATGTGCTCTATCATTGTAACTATAAGCTCCCGAAATCATCAATTTTGGTGTTTGTTCGTGAACTAAATCACCTTCATAATTACTTCCACCTTTTGTAAATTCTCCAAGTGGAAACAACTCAACTTTTCCTGTATAAGCTAAACCAGTATCTTTAAAATTTGTCCAATTTCGTCCTTCACCAGTAGAAATAGCTCCTCTCAAAATATATGAGAATTTTTCTTGATTTCTTTTATTGTATAAAACCTGAAATCCAAAATCGCGATCGATATTAAAATCTGCATTATTGATAGATCGATCCGTTAATTGTAATGCTCCAGAAGAATTAACACGTTGTCTATTTCCCGGAAGTTTTGTTTGACCAAATCCTAAACTCCAATGTTTATTTGGGTAATAGAAAATCATCGCATCACGAATAATATTCGTATTCTTCCCCTCTTCTGCTTTTCCAACATCACCTGCTGCAAAAGATAATTGCATCGAATAACCAAATTTTGGATCTCCGATATATCCATCAAAACGCAATCTTAAACGACGAATTTGTCCATCAATATTATCTTCTTCTCCATCATTATGATTATAACTAATGCGATTTTGCATACGAAATCTAATATTGACCTGATAAAGACTATCTGGAGAAGTAATTCCCAATCCGTTACCATAGCT
The DNA here is from genome assembly GCF_029843245.1 of Empedobacter sp. GD03739. Lineage (NCBI taxonomy): Bacteria > Pseudomonadati > Bacteroidota > Flavobacteriia > Flavobacteriales > Weeksellaceae > Empedobacter > Empedobacter sp. GD03739. The sequence goes on from NZ_JAOCHX010000010.1 coordinate 11,527, forward strand.
GTAATAAGGCGACATCATATTCTTAAAATCCTGTACAGTTTTCTTTTTAGATTCTGTAGAATCTTTTACTTGCGCATACGAACTGATTGAAAATACAATAAGTATTAATATTAAAAATTGCCTCATGTTTATTTATTTCTTGATTCGTGTGCAAAAATGCAGTTAATAAAATTAAATAATTGTAATGCGTAAATTAAATTAACGTTAACAATGACTCGAAGTTACGTATTCGATGATTGTCATCAATTTCTATGATTTCGATTTGTTGTGGAAAGATATTTTGTTGAATTTCAAAGAAAGTTTTTAGTTTTTCAAAATCCAAAACTTCGTCATGTACAGAAAGAAAAACCGTTGTATTTTCGAAACGATTCATATCCACTAAATATTGCGAAAGATTTTCTGGAAAATTATTTTCGACTTTCATCGACACATCAACCAAAGGATTTAACAAAATTAATTCACTCGATTTTCCATTTTCCTTTAATTTTTGTTGCAATTGCCAACCAAAATTCCCTCCAGTAGAACTTCCTATAATTGCCAAATCATTTACCAAACCTTTTAAATGTTCGTAAGCTTCAAATAAAATAGTTGCAATATTGTCCTCCGTTTTCCATTCAATACAAATAGCTGAAGGATAATTTTTTAGAATAGTTTTGAATTTGGTTGAATTTGCCGAACTATTTAGTCCATGGATATAAACAATTTGTCGATTATTAGTATTCATATTCAGTGCAATTATCCCTCTAAATTAAAACTTTTTCAAGAAGTTAATTATACATGAAATGTAAATTTAACAATATAATTGTGTTGTAAGAAATTCTTTTGACAAAAAAAGCGACCAAATTGGTCGCTTTTAAATATTAACTATAATTATTTCTCTAGATCAAAGCCCCAATCAATACCTTTATTAATTGCAGGAACACCTTCTGTCATCCATTTCGGAGCAGGTTTATCTTTCAGATAATGATCAAAAAATTGAACTTGTCGTTGTTGAATATCATTTTTATTCGCACGTTTTATCAAGTTATGATCATCTCCGTTATAATTTAACATCCAAACTGGTTTTCCTAAACGACGCAATGCCATAAACATCTCAATTCCTTGATACCAAGGAACAGCACCATCTTCGTCGTTATGCATGATTACAACTGGCGTCGTAACTTTTGGCATATTAAACAAAGGCGAATTTTCGATGTATAATTCCGGCGCTTCCCACAGCGTTTTACCGATTCTACTTTGCGTTTGTTCGTACTGAAATTGACGACTCATACCCGTTCCCCAACGAATTCCACCATAAGCAGAAGTCATATTAACAACAGGCGCACCCGTCCAAGCAGCAGCATACATATTGGTTGCAGTGATCAAATGTGCAACTTGGTAACCTCCCCAACTTTGTCCTTGTATAGCGATTTTACTTCCATTTACCCACGTATTTTTCTTCAACGCTTCTACTCCAGAATTGATATAATCTTCGGCAGATTTACCAGGATGACCAATTGTATATGAAATATCTGGTGTAAACACAATGTAATCGTTACTTACAAAATATGTGTGATTAATACGAGAAGGCGTTGGCGCAGGCGCTTGATAACGATTCAAATTATCCGAAAGTTTTTCGTAGAAGTAAACAATCATCGGATATTTTTTATTTGGATCAAAATTCTCTGGTTTATACACAACTCCTGTTGCATCTTTACCTGAATACGTTTTCCACGTTACCAACTCACCATTCCCCCATAAATAATCTTTTTGTTGCGGATTGATTGCAGAGATCTTTTTCTCATCTTTAAAATTTGTTGAAACATAAACATCAGGCGAATTTCGGAACGATTCTTTTGTATAAATAAATTCGTTGGCATTCAACGCTTTCTTCATTTTTTGCGTTCCCCAAGTATTCGACATGACAACTTCTTCAGGATTTTTTGCTTTCGAAATGATTGTTTGATAAACCCCTGATTGTTTATTCTGATTATTAAAAGCACCTAAATAAACTAAATTATCTCGATTAATTGTTTTAATATCATCATTTAATTGATTGATATCAAACGTAATATTATGTTTACGACCGAAACCATTTGTCATATTTTCTGGACGACGTTTTCCAACCAAATCAAACTCCCAAATATCATATCGATCTTTGATTAAAACCGTTTCGTCATTATCAGTAAAATAGGCAACTCCATATTCTTGCGCTAAAGTTGGTGAATCATTTTCTTCGTCATAAAATTTCACTTTCAGCTTTTTATTCAGAACTTTTGTTTCCTTTGTTTCGATATTATAGCTCGACCATAATCCATTTTCGGCATTATAAAAAACAGCAAATTTTCCATTCGGCGACATTTCCACTTTTCCAGCCAAAGCTTTTGCAAATAATTCACGCTCTCCCGTTTTCGTATTAATGATATAATAATCTTTACGACCTGTTACATCCCAATTCAAGCTTAATCGATAGGCATTATCAGAAGTTCCTAAAGCAAAATTTGAATTTCCTTCGTTCAAAATCTCGACTTGATTCATATCCAAATCCGCTAATTGTGTCACTTTTACAGGATTCGATAAATCAATCACAGATAGGTACGAACGTTTTTTCTCTCGCTCAAGATTCTTCAATTGTTGTGGTTGAATAAAATCGTCTTTGTAACTCCAAACATCCACTTTTGCATGATCATCAGCAATCAAAGTTGTGTCTTTTTCTGCTAATTTCGGCATCAAACCAATGAACAAAGAATTTCCATCTTTGCTAAATTTTGGTTGACGATTTTCTGAAACTTGCCAATCTTTTTTCAATCCTAACAATTCAGATATCCTGATTTGTTGCGGATTATTTGTTGTAGAATAATATAAATAATATGTTTTATTTTCCTTTTTCTCTTCGTCAGAAGTTCCAACAAAAGCGACTTTATTTGCTAATTCATCAAACGCAAATTGTTTAAAATCACCAATTGTATCTACCAATTGTTTTTGAACAAACGTTGCTGTATTCACTAAGAAAACACCATATTTAGTTTTATCTAAACTATCTTTTTTCTCTTGTTTAGTCGAAAAAATTAATTGCTTACCATTCTCGCTAAACTCATAATTCATCACATTTTTGAATGATTTTCTCTGACCTGAAATCAAATTTCTCAACACCAATTCTAACGGCGTATCTTTCTTATCTTTTCCAGCTGATTTTGCAACTTTATCCTTCGTTTTTGTAGAATCTGACTTGTCTTTTTTATCATTCTTCGTTTCTTCTTTTTCTAATAAATAAGCTAAAAGAGAACCTCCTTTTTTCGGTGTTTTGAATGATTTTATATTTGGTAATTTCTCGACTTGATTTGTTGCAAGATTTAATATTCCGATTGAATCTTTAGCAATTTCATGTTCCTTTTTCTTTTTGATTCGAACCAATTTCAAATCTTTATAAAAAGGTCGAATTTTAAAAACGGCAAATTTAGAATCTGCTGTAAAAACACTTTGTTCACCACGATGAAAACTTAGATTTTTATCCGTTTTCAAACCAAAAAAATTCAATGTATTATCACTTTCTTGTGCATTGACTTGATAAGCAACCCACGAACCATTATTCGATAATTCTTTCATTCCAATTGATTGCCATTCATCAAAAACAGTCAAATCTAATGGTTTCTTTTGCGCATCAACATTTGTTGCCAATAAAGCGATTGCCGCAGCATACATTGCTTTTTTTGTCATCAGTTGAGTCGCATAATTTTTCAATATTTTAGTAGATAATTTCGATTTCATTCTAACTAATTTTTATGCGTTAATTTTTAAAGAAATGTGAAAATACTAAAGTTTTTAGAAACTATGGGGATATTTTAGTTTAATAATACTTTTCAGTTGTATTTTTGTTAAAATTCTTTTTATGAAAAAATATCTATTAAGTATTGGATTCGGAATTTCGATGATTGCATCAGCACAAAATATTCAGATTGTTCCACTTGGTGTTTATGGAGGTAGCAATGAAAGCAATCTTTCATCTTATTTGATTGGTGAAGAAACAACAAACAGCTATTTAGCATTGGATGCAGGAACAATTCTTTCTGGAATCAATAAAGCAATAGAGAAAGGTACTTTTGAAGAACAAAACAATAAAATTCTGAAAAACTATATCAAAGGATATTTTATTTCACATGGACATTTGGATCATCTTTCAGGCATGATTATTAATTCTCCAGAAGATTCTAACAAGCCTATTTATGGTATTTCTGAAACAATTTCAGTTTTAAAAAATAAATATTTTACCAATGATGCTTGGGCAAATTTTGCCAATGAAGGTGAATCGCCAATTTTGAATAAATATTACTACAAATACGCAGAAATAGGAATACCTTTCACAATAGAAGGTACTAATTTCACAGGAACTATTTACGAATTGAGTCATGTAAACCCTTTAAAAAGTTCAGCAATATTAGTCGAAAATGGTTCAAATGCAGTCTTATATTTTGGTGATACAGGAGCTGATCGTATCGAAAAAACTCAAAACTTATCAACTATTTGGAAAGCAATTTCACCTAAAATTAAATCAGGAAAATTAAAAACAATGATGTTAGAAGTTTCTTTTCCGAATTCTCAACCCGAAAAATTATTATTTGGTCATTTAACCCCAAAATTAATGAACGAAGAATTAGGCGAATTAGCGAAAGAAGTTGGAAAAAGTAGGTTGAAAGGTTTAACAATTATCGTTACTCATATCAAGCCAAAAGATGATTATGAGCAAAAAATTAAAGACGAATTGTTAAAAGATAATCCATATAACATCAATTATATTTTCCCTAAACAAGGTGAAAGAATAACTCTTAAATAAATAATAAATACGAATTTATCATTTAAAGACAGAATAATTTTCAACTATTTATTTTAGTCGGTCAATTTTTATTATTTTGATAAATTAGCACTGTTGATTTTTCATTTATTCGAATGGCTATTTTACATTTGAATAAACCATAAAAAAATGATCGCGCAAATAGGAGAAATTTTATTAATCGACAACCAACAATATATTATAGCCGAACAACCATTACATCATTATTTTAGAGAATTAAATCATCCACCTTATTTTACTCCACCTTCGCCAACATGCTGGAGAGGATATTATGGGAAATGGGAATTGAGAAATGACGAATTGTTTTTAATTAATTTCAGAGGATATTTGGATGGTTTGGATGAAGTTGAATTGAATTATTTATTTCCAAAAAGAGAAGAAGTTTTTGCGAGCTGGTATTCTGGAATTATTAAAATTCCTCAAGGAAAATTATTACAATTTAATCAATTGACACATACATCAATTTATGAAGAGGATTTGATGTTATGTTTTGAAAATGGAAAACTAATCGATTATATCGTTCATAGCAATTGCGCAAATTCTGAACGAGAAGTTGAGATCTAATCAATCGAATACTTCAAAACTTGTCGGTGAATTCGTCTTGTTATTTGACCTTATTATTCTTTCGAATTCACCGATTTTTATAAAATAAAAAAACCAACTTTTCAGTTGGTTTTTTCTTTTATCATCAAATCAAAAATTAACAATTCTCGATTACGCTTTTTACCACGCGAATTACATTTGGCATTGCTGTATTTGCTGCATTTAATACATCTTCGTGCGAAACATCAAACGAAATTTCTGGCCCACCTAAATCTGTAATAATAGATAAACAGAAAACGCGCATATCCATGTGACGAGCAACAATAACTTCAGGAACTGTACTCATACCAACACAATCTCCACCAATAAAACGAACCAATCCGTATTCTGATGGTGTTTCGAAAGTTGGCCCTTGTAATCCTACATAAACTCCTTGATGAACCAAAATATCATTTGCTTTTGCAAATTCTGCCGCTTCATTCAACATTTCTCTGTCATATGCTTTAGACATATCCACAAAACGAGGTCCTAATTCATCGATATTTTTTCCACGTAAAGGATGTTCTGGCATCATATTGATATGATCTTTTACCAAACAAATATCTCCAACTTGGAAATTTGGATTAACACCTCCAGAAGCATTCGATAAAACAACTTTCTTAATTCCTAATCCATTGAAAACACGCATTGGGAAAGTTACTTCTTCCATCGAATATCCTTCGTAGTAATGAAAACGACCAGCCATCATCAAAACTTTTTTACCTAAAATAGTTCCGTATACTAAATGACCTTTATGCCCTTCTACTGTTACTTGAGGAAAGTTTGGTATATCTTTGTAGCTAATAACAACTTTATTTTCTACTTCGTCTTCTAATTTTCCTAATCCAGACCCTAACACAATTACAAATTCTGGTTGATCTGGCAATAAATTATTGATGTACTTTACAGCCTCATTAATTCTGTCCAACATACTCTAAAATAGTTTGATTAAATTTTTCTTTATCGTTAATATCGATACTAATCGGAATGTAGTATAAATCGTCTTTTATCATGGATTCTTCCATCAAACGCATATAATCTTTCTCCGTTGTCATGATAATTTTATCAAAACGCTTTCTACCTTCCGTATCTTCGTATCGTTTGTAAATATACTCAATTTCTGATTGACTAAAATTATGATGATCTGGATATTCTAAATGCAAGACATTTGCAAAGTTTTCTTCCGCAAATTTTACCAAACCATCTGTTTTAGCAATTCCTGTAACTAAAATAACATTCAGATTTTTCCAAGTCGATTTCTCAACATTATCCAATTTCCCAATCAATTTGTTATCATAAACAATTTTCGAAAAAAATAATTGCTGATGAGATTTTAAGTTAATCTTTTTCGAAATTTCTTTGTGTTTTTCTTCCGAAATTCTGTCTGGACATTTCGTTACAATTATAATATCTGCACGACGAACTCCACTTCTACTCTCTCTCAAATCACCTGCTGGCAATAAAAAATCTTTATAATATGGATTATTAAAATCTGTCAACAAAATATTGAAACCAGCTTTAATTCCACGATGTTGATAAGCATCATCCAACAAAATTGCTTCCGCATTATAATGATCAATTAATTTTTGCGCACCAAAAGCTCTGTCCTCACAAACTGCAATCAAGATTCTATTCTTGAAACGTTGAAAAAACTGCATTGGTTCGTCTCCAATATCATAAACTTTGGATGAATAATTTGCAATCAAAAAACCTTTTGTTTTTCGTCCATATCCTCTACTCAATGTTGCAATTAATTTTTCGTCTTTCAACAAATCAATTAAATACATAATATGAGGTGACTTTCCCGTTCCGCCAACAGACAGGTTTCCAACATTAATAATTGGAATTTTGAATGATGATGAACGCATCATTCCTATATTGTAAAACAGATTTCGAACCGAAGTTCCAATCCAATATAAACCAGAAAATGGAAGTAAAAATCTACGCCAATTCATTTTTATTTTTAATATTAAGCGAAAATACTATTTTCAATTTTAATTCTAAAAAAAGAAACACTTCATTTCTTTATTCAGCGAAAAAAAACCTATTCTATCGGAACAGGTTTTTAATTATTTATTAATCGTATAATTTATTCAATTCGTTGGCATAACTCGTTTTATCCTCTATCTTCCAACCATAGGTTTTGGCAAGGAAATACAAATCGCCAAGATTTTGAATTAATTGTTGATGTGCTTCTTGTTTTAGTTTGGTTTGATCAACGGTTTTTTCTACATGCTCTACAGCACGTTTCTTAATTCCGTTCAAATCATCTTTACTAAATTTATTGAAAACACTTTGATCCATGTCATAAAAACTAACATCTGGATACACTTGGATTTCAACTGGAGGAATAGATTTGATGATAATTTTTTTATTCACCGAATCCAATTCAATATCCATTTTTTTCAAATCATACGTTGCTTGTGCTTTGGCTTTCACCAAAAGTGTCACCTTTTTATCCGCAGAAAAAATATCAGTTAAACCTGGCAACGATTTCTTTGACGTGTGATTGTATAAATCTGAATAGGTTTGTTCTGCAACAATCATTTTATTCATTCGTTCGATTTGATACGCAATCACATGAGATTGTTCGGTATAACTTTCAGATTTGAATTTATCCATGATGAAATACGTTATCATCACACCAAAAATGAAGGCTACAACGACTAGAATTATTTTCTTTAAATTATTCATTTGCATAATTTGGAGTCAATGGCGTACCATTCACAATCTGTGCCAAATCTTCTTCTAAATAGCCAGAAACTGGAGATTCTACAATTCTACCAACTTCTTCTTTTTTATTATTATATACGATAATTGTCGGAACGTGAGTCACATTTTTATTGATTTCTTCTCCGTTGAAACTTTTCTTTTGACGATTTACACCAATCACTTTCAAACGATTTTGAGGAAATTTAATATCATCTAAAATTTTATACAAACGTGGCAATTCACGACGAGAATCTGGACACCAAGTTCCTACAAAAACTTCCAAGCGATAATTGCGTAAATCTTTTAAACCTTTTAATTTACTTTTTTCAACTTCGTACGTGTCATATTCGTGGTGGTACCATTCCTTAAAATCATCTTCTTCCAACGCTTTTCTAGTGAATTCTCCTGTCAACATTTTCTTCCCATTTTCAGCTGTAATCGTACGATTCAACACTTTATTTTGAGCAAAAGATTGTGTAGAAAATCCTAACATTGCCACAAGTGCAATTGCCAATATTTTTTTCATTGTATTTTTAGTTTATAGGTTAAATGTATAAATAATTATGAAATGATTTGACCATTTTCAACTTTAATTGAGCCAATTTCGAAAGTCGCCAATTGATTCAAAAAAGGATAATTTTTAGTTATTCCTTTATAAACTTGTTTTTCAGCATCAATTTCGAGATGACCAATAAATTTTCGTAAATCACCAATTTCAATAATTTTCGCGATTTGCACTACCGAATTATTTTCTTCGTTGTATTCATCTTCAAAATAAATTCCCAAATCAACAACAGAAGAATTTTCTCCATTTTGGATTTGAACATTATGAATGACAACATCCAAATATTTTTGTCCATTTTGAGGAATCGATAAATATTCATCAAACGGAAAATTTTCTTGCGTAGCTAAAGCATTCAATCCTGCTAAAATAGCCAATGCATTGTATTTTCTTGTTGTATTTCGTTGATAATCATTCGGAAAATGTCCCGCTTCAAATAATACGCAAGGATAACCCATTTTTGTAAAATTATCTCCAGTTGACATCGGATAAAACTCTGATGTATAACGACCTACATGACCAGAAATTACTTTTTGCAATTCTGTATTCATTGCCTGAATAATTCCCATAGTTTTCTCGCGAACTTCGTTTACATCTTCTTCAACATTATAAGAAGGAGCTAAAAATGATAAAGTCGCTGGGTTAGCGGTTTGTCCAACATTGAAAATCGTACGTTGATCATGTAAATTGAATAAGGTTTGATAATTTCCTTTCTCCACTTGATTTAACAAAACGTGAATTTCTGTTGATTCTTTTGCTAAAAAATCACGGTTAATATCAATTCCAACCGCATTTCTACGTGTATTAACATTTGCACCATCAGGATTTAGCATCGGAATAAAATCAATCGTCAATTGAGATAAAATGGTTTGAGCTAATTCAGATTTTTGTTCAAAAAAATTAATCACATCAAACATTGCACGCGTTCCAGAAGATTCGTTTCCGTGCATTTGAGACCAAATTAATAAACGTTTTTCTCCAGTGCCGAAACTTAATTTATAAATCTCGTTTCCTAAAAAAGATGTTCCAATTTGTTCTTTTTGAGTTGATTTTAATGAAAAATATTGATTTAAAGCTTCAAAATTTAACCATTTCGAATCAAAACCTTCTTGTCTGAAAGTTGAATATTCTTTCTCTAATTGATGAATATCAAACATATTTTTTACGTTATACGTTTATAAGTTCTATGCTATAAATTTTTAGAAAATATAATTCATCTTAATTCTCGATATAATTTTCAGAAATAATCTTTCTAAAAATCACTCGAATTGACAAATTTTAATTCAAAATATATAACATTATTATTTATACTAAATTGATTTCTTGAAAGTTTTGCGACGTTTGTGATTTACAGGATCATAAGCTTTCCATAAAACTTGAATACTTTCGTTGTCCGCTAATTCAGGGTTTGTTTCCAAAAATTTGATCCCGTTGTTTCTAAACGTATCAAACATTGCATTAAAAATCAATGCTGTAACTCCCTTTCCTTGAAATTTCGGATCAATTCCAATCAAATAAAATTGAGCAGAATCATTATTTTTACTTGCTTTCATCAAATGCCACCAACCAAAAGGAAAAATTTTACCTTTCGCTTTTTGCATCGCTTTCGAGTAAGAAGGCATCGTAATTGCAAACGAAACCATTTTTCCGTCTTCATCAACAATACAGTTCACAAAATCTGGATTGATAAACGGAATATATTTCTTTTTGTAATATTCTATTTGGTAATCCGCAATTGGCACATAAGTATCCAATTCGCTGTAAGTTTTATCTAACAAATCGAACATTTCGTCGACATACGGAATAATTTCAGAAGTTTTTGTAAACTTCAATTCTCGTAATTTGTAACGTTCTCGAATAATTTTATTAAATTTGATAACCTTTTCTGGCAATTCTGTTGGTGCAGCCAATTCATATTCCACCCACTCATTAGCCGTTTCAAAACCTAATGATTCTAAGTGTTGCGCATAGTACGGAAAATTATATAAACCAACCATTGTAGCCAATTTATCATATCCGAAAGTTAGCAAACCTGCCTTTTCCAAATTCGAAAAACCAACTGGTCCCTCTATATATTCTAATTGATTTTCTTTACCTATTTCCGTGACTTTTGCCAAAAGTACTTTCGTGACTTCGATATCATCAATCATATCAAACCAGCCGAAACGCATTTTACGTTTTTGTTGATTATTGACTTCTTGCCAATTGATAATTGCCGCAACACGTCCCACAATCTTACCTTCTTTTTCAGCAAGAAAATAACGCGCTTCAGCATCTTTAAAAACGGGATTTTTAGAAACATCTAATGTTTCCTTCTCCTCATTAATAAAGGGTGGAACGTAATATTGATTATCCTTATACAAATTCATCGGAAACTTAATAAATGCTTCCAAATCGTGTTTTGATTGTACTTCTATTATGCGAATACTCATAGCTTACAAAGGTAATGAGTTTTGTAATTTCAATTCAAAAATTTTTGAGCAAAATGTCAGTTTTTGTTCATTTTTATATGATTTAATACAGAACTCTGCCAAAAAAACTAACTTTTCTGCTATTTTTGTCTCTATTCACTTATTGGAATACTTTTTGAATTTTGAATAAATATTAAAATTGATTAAAAAATAAAATAGAAAATAGATGACAGGTTATTACATTATTATTGGGTTATTTATGCTGATTAGTTGGTTTGTTAGTAACCGACTGCAAAGTAAATTTAAGTATTATTCGAAAGTACATTTAGCAAACGGAATGTCAGGAAAAGAGATTGCCGAAAAAATGCTTTCTGATAATAACATTCACGATGTTCGTGTTATATCTACTCCTGGACAATTGACGGATCATTACAATCCTGCTGATAAAACGGTAAACTTATCGGAAGTTGTTTACCACGAACGAAATGCAGCGGCGGCGGCAGTTGCAGCGCACGAGTGTGGTCACGCAGTACAACATGCGGTTGGATATAATATGTTGCAATTACGCTCGAAAATGGTTCCAATGGTAAACGTTGCATCTCGCTTAAATCAATGGATTTTGATGTTAGGATTAATCGTAATGGCTTCATCTAAAAATGCAACTTTATTGTGGATTGGTATTTTCTTATTTGCGGTAACAACAGTTTTCGCATTTGTTACTTTACCTGTAGAATATGACGCTTCCAACCGTGCGTTAGCTTGGTTAAAAGGAAACAATATGGTAATGCCAAACGAATATGAAGGCGCAAAAGATTCATTAAAATGGGCTGCAAGAACTTATGTAGTAGCGGCGATTGGTTCATTAGCGCAATTACTTTATTTTGTAATGATGGCAATGGGCGGACGACGAGATTAAAACTTAATTATTATAAAATTAAAAAATCCCTTCAAAAATTTTTGAAGGGATTTTTTATTATTTCTTATCGTATAATTTATTGTATAAATCTTGATATTTAGCCAAGACATTTTTACGTTTCAATTTTAATGTTGGCGTTAATAATCCATCATCAATTGTCCATTCATCAGGAGTTAATTCAAACTTTTTGATTTGTTCCCAATGTCCTAAACCTTTATTCATTTTTTCAATTTCACGACCTATAATATCTAAAATTGCAGGCTCTTTAATTAAATCTGCCTTCGTTGCAGGTTCAGCAATTCCTTTGATACGTAAATAATCTTTCAACACTTGAAAATTAGGTTGAATAATCGCACAAGGCATCTTCTCTCCTTCTCCAACAACCATTACTTGCTCGATAAAACGAGATTGTTTAAACTTATTTTCAATAATTTGAGGTGCAATATATTTTCCTCCAGAAGTTTTGAACATCTCTTTTTTACGATCAGTAATTTTAAGTAAACCTCTTTCAAGAACTCCAATATCACCCGTTTTGAAATAACCATCTGGCGTGAATGCTTCAGCAGTTTTTTCAGGATCTTTGTAATAACCTTGTGTAACGTTAGGACCTTTGACTAAAATCTCTCCGTCTTCTGCAATTTTAACCTCGATTCCTTTTAATGGAGCACCAACAGTTCCGATTCCAAAACCGTCTTTCTTCATACAATTCACCGAAATTACGGGAGAAGTTTCTGTCAAACCATAACCTTCTAAAATAGGAATTCCAGCACCCCAGAAAATATGATTCAAACGTGCTGCTAAAGGCGCAGATCCCGAAACCATACATACTAAATTACCACCAACTCCTTCTTTCCATTTACTGAAAACCAAACTTTTCGCAATTGAATGTTTCAAACCAAATAATCCACCTTTTGGATTGTAAGGATCGTAATCTTCAACAAGGCTTAAAGCCCACATAAAAATTTTCGTTTTAAGACCTCCTGCAGAAGCACCTGTATTGTAAATTTTATCGTAAACTTTTTCTACTAATCGTGGTACAACCGTCATTACATGCGGTTTCACCTCTTTCATATTATCTCCTAATTTATCAATGCTTTCTGCATACCAAATTCCTATACTCAAATGTTGATACAAATAAATCAACATACGTTCGAAAACGTGATTAATCGGAAGAAAACTCAATGCAATCGCATGATTTGGAAAATCTGGAATGCGATCAACGGACATTAAAACATCAGAAACGATATTTTCGTGCGTTAATACAACACCTTTCGGACGACCTGTTGTTCCAGAAGTATAAATCAAAGTCGCCATATCAGATGGTTTTATCATCTCTTTGATACTATCCACTTCATGTTGCGTTGAATTATCTTCACCCAAATCTAAAATTTCTTTATAATTTGGAACTCCAGCAATTTCATCAAAACTATAAATACCAACCAATGTTGACACTTTATCTTTTACGGCTGCAACCGTATCATATAAACCTTTATCAGAAACAATGATAAATTTACATTCAGCATTGTTTAAGATATAATCAAAATCGTCTTCGGAAAGTGTTGGATATAATGGAACGGAAATCGCTCCAACTTGCTGAATACCGATATCACAGATGTTCCATTCGGTACGATTAGTTGAAGTGACTATTGCAATTTTATCTTGTGGCTTGATTCCTAATTGTAATAATCCTCGACTAAATGCATTTGCTTTGGCAACGTATTCTTGCGTAGATGTTTTCACCCAAGTTCCGTTCACCTTAGACACCAATGCATCTTCTCGAGGATTATTTTCTAATTGATTTTGTGGAAAATCAAATAATCTTTTTATTTCCATGGTTTTGAATAATTTTCTTAGTTGCAAAATACTAATAAAAAAATTATAATGCAAGCATATAAAATTATTTTAGTGTAAATCTTACACCAATAAAAACATGGAAATTTTATTAATTTAAGACTTATTCTTCGTCATCTAACAAAGACATTTCTTGATCATAAAAATCTAAAGCGTCTTCAATTAAATTAGCAATTTCAGTATTAAATTCTTCGTTATCTTCTTCTTCAGAAATATCTTCAAACCATTCAATATCGTCAGTTTCTACATCTAATAAAAATCGAGGATAATCTGTATGTAAAATAAAGATTTTGTCTGGCATTGTAGAGTTATCAGCCAATAAAAATTTTGGTAATTCCATTTTATATGTTTTTTAATTTATCTTCTAAAATTATTTCTGCATTAGGATTTTCCCTAATCATTTTCTTCGTTTGACGATTGTAACGAATCATCAAAAACACTGCCGAAGCTGTTAATCCAGTTCCTAAACCAATCCACATCCCAAATGCTCGCATTTCAAATACAATAGCTAAGACTACACCAATCGGAATTGCGATTAACCAATATGAAATAAACGTTAGAATAGAAGGGATTTTAACATCAGTCATTCCTCTCAAAGCACCTAGTAATACCAATTGTACGCCATCTGACATTTGGAAAAGCGAAGCAATGATTAATAAGGATGCAGCTAAATTGATAACATCTGGATTGTCTAAATAAATTGTTGGTAACTGATAACGGAAAATAATAAACAAAATTCCACACAAAATCATAAATGATAAAACCATTAAAATACAAGACCAACCTGCCTCTCTTAAGGTTTTATAATCTTTTAAACCTAATTGATTTCCGATACGAACCGTTGCTGCAACTCCAATTCCTGTACACATCATAAAAGTTGTGGAAGCTAAATTTATCGCAATTTGATGCGCTGCTAAATTTACTTTAGCTAATTCTTGATCTGCAATAGAATTTGTAAATGTATAACCGCAAACAAAGGCTGCCAAAGAGAATGCACTCATTTCGAAGAAAGAAGTTAACGCGGTTGGAATTCCAATTCCAGCAATTTTTCTGAAAATAGTTTTCTGAAAATTACTTGCCTTAAATTGAACTTCTTGCAAAACTGATTTCGTTTTCTTAAAATTAAATAAAACAAGAATTAAGAAAATCATCATCACCAAACGCGCAACGAATGTTCCCCAAGCTGCACCAGCGACTTCTAAACGTGGGAATCCCCAGTTTCCATAAATCCAACCATAATTTAACGTAATATTAATCACGTTACTCAATACAGTTGCAATTGTAACAGGAATCGTTAAAGATAAACCTTCTGATAATTGACGAAACGTTTGAAAAATCATCAACGGTATCATCGAAAATGTCATAATCGTAAGATATGGAATACATTTTTCTACTACATCAGCGGGTTGTCCCATGTAGAACATCAGCGGTTTTAGGAATGTAATCAATAAGAATAAACCGATTGATAACGTAATATTTAAGACCAAACTGTGCGAAAAATAATTTGCAGCCATTTTTTTATCACCTTTCGAATCTTCTGCTGCAATCAATGGTGACAACGCAAAACTAAATCCGAAAGCAAATACTAAAACTGCAAAAAACAATGAATTTCCTAAAGAAGCTGCTGCTAGAGCTGTTTTACCCAAAACCTCATCTTCTATATTATCATATTTTCCACCTAAACCACCAACCATAATGTTATCAATAATGTTGACAGAAATTTGCCCCATTTGAGTAATCATTACAGGAAATGCTAATTTGATATTACGCCTTAAATGCTCTTTTAATTCCAATTTATTCTCTATTTACAATTGCAAAGATACAGCAAAGGTTTTGCTTCTACATTTAGAAATTGTGATGTAATTTAAAATTAATCAATAAAAAAAGACTACTTAAATAAGTAGTCTTTAATATTTATAGAAAATTTTTCTTTTTATTTTGCAACAAATGTTGACGCAATATTCAGTTCATCCATTTGTGTTTGATCAATTGGAGAAGGTGCATCAATCATGACATCGCGACCCGAATTATTTTTAGGGAATGCGATGTAATCACGAATTGTTTCTGAACCATCTAAAATCGATACAAAACGATCAAAACCGAATGCTAAACCTCCATGAGGTGGCGCACCATATTTGAAAGCGTTCATTAAGAAACCAAATTGCGCTTCTGCTTGATCTGGCGTAAATCCTAATAATTCGAACATTCTTGCTTGAACTTCTTTATCGAAAATACGAATAGAACCTCCACCGATTTCATTCCCATTTAAAACTAAATCATATGCATTTGCACGAACTTCACCTGGATTAGTCGCAATTAATTCCATATCCTCTGGTTTTGGAGAAGTAAATGGATGGTGCATCGCGTGATATCTTTCAGATTCTTCGTCCCATTCTAATAAAGGAAAATCTACAACCCATAATGGAGCAAAAACTTCTGGATTACGTAATCCTAAACGCTCTGCGATTTCCATACGTAAAGCCGATAATTGCGCACGAACTTTGTTTGTATTACCAGACATCACCAACATTAAATCTCCTGGTTTTGCGTTCATACGCTCTGCCCAAGCTGCTAAATCTTCTTGCGAATAAAATTTATCTACAGAAGATTTAAATGTTCCATCTTCATTATAACGCGCCCAAACAAGACCAGTTGCCCCAATTTGTGGACGTTGAACCCATTCGATTAATTTATCAATATCTTTACGTGTGTAAGCATTACAACCTTCCGCAGCAATACCAACAATTAATTCTTGTTCATCAAAGATTTTGAAATCTTTTCCTTTAGCTAAGTCTGTGATTTCACCGAATTCCATTCCAAAACGAATATCTGGTTTATCATTTCCATAACGACGCATTGCTTCTGCAAATGTCATACGTGGGAATTGTTCAAATTCTAATCCTTTGAAAGTATGTAATAAATGTTTTGCTAAACCTTCGAAAACATTCATGATATCTTCTTGTTCAACAAACGACATTTCACAGTCAATTTGTGTAAACTCTGGTTGACGGTCTGCACGTAAATCTTCGTCACGGAAACATTTTACAATTTGAAAATAGCGGTCTAGACCCCCTACCATTAATAATTGTTTGAATGTTTGTGGTGATTGTGGTAATGCATAAAATTCACCTGGATTCATACGAGAAGGAACCACAAAATCACGTGCACCTTCTGGTGTAGATTTGATTAAAACTGGAGTTTCAACTTCTACAAATTCTTGTGCATCTAAATATTTACGAACTTCCTGCGCAACTTTAGAGCGGAAGATTAATTTTTCTTTTACTGGATTACGACGAATATCTAAATAACGATATTTCATACGGATATCTTCTCCACCATCTGTATTATCTTCGATTGTAAATGGAGGCAATGCAGATGCGTTCAAAATTGTAATGTTCTCTGCTAAGATTTCGATATCTCCTGTTGGAATGTTTGGATTTTTTGAAGCTCTTTCGATTACAGTTCCTGTAACTTGAATTACGAACTCACGTCCTAAATGACGAGCAGTTTCAAATAATTCTCTCGAAGAACGTTCTTCATCTAAGATGATTTGTGTGATTCCGTAGCGATCACGTAAATCGATCCACATCATAAAACCTTTGTCACGTAGCGTTGATACCCAACCGCTTAACGTTACTTTTTCATTAATGTTGGCTTGTGTTAATTCACCACAAGTATGAGTTCTAAACATTTGTCGTCAAATTTATAAGACAAAGGTAGAGTTTTGAGGTGAAATAAAGAAGTTATATAACTTATTTGATGAAATAATTTTAAGAAAAAAGCGATTCAAAATTGAATCGCTTTAACTATTATGAATTTTGATTTCTCAACTTACTATGTTTATAACCGTAGGTGAAATAAATTGTCAAACCAATTACAATCCAAATCAAGAAAATCATCCAGTTTTTCAATCCTAATTGCGCCATCATATAAAAACAACACAACATACCAGCTAACGGAATAATAGAAGTTCTTTTGAAAAATGTTCTAACTACCATAAAAACATAAATCATTAAGAATAGAATCATTGGAATTTTGTGTTTGAAAACATCCCATCCTTTTTCCATCTTCTTATCTTCGTAAACTGGTAATTTGCTCAAAGTAGATTTATATTGTTCTGGAGATAATTGTGCCAAATAATCATCCAAAAATTCAATTTCAGATCCTGTTAATTCATTAATTGTTGCATAAGAATCTTTTAATTCTTTTGGCGATAACGAATTTACAAAATGTTCAATTGGCATAGGTTGCGGTTTATTCGTAAAGAAATCAATCGAATCATCTTTAAATGTTGTTGCGCATAAAAATACAATCACGGCAGTTACAATTGGCATAATGTATTTTGCATTGATAAAAGGCGTTTTAAAATTTCCTCTTTTCGCATTTGGATCGGCATCCATACGAAGTACAGCAGCACAAACTAACACAAAAGCAAACAAAGTTCCAATAGAACAAGCATCAACAACCAATTCCAAATCTGTAAATAAAATAGGAACTCCAACTACAAATCCAGTAAAAATAGTTGCAAAAGAAGGTGTTTTAAATTTCGGGTGAATAGTAGAAAATTTCTTTGGTAATAAACCATCACGAGACATTGTCATCCAAATACGAGGTTGCCCAATTTGAAAAACAATAAATACACTCGCCATCGCTACTACAGCCGAAAAAGCAATAATTCCTGCCAACCACTTTAAATCTTGAATTTTATCAAAAACATACGCCAAAGGATCTCCAACATTCAATTCAGAATAATGAACCATTCCCGTAATTACTAAAGCAATCAGCACATATAAAACAGTACAAATAATGATAGACGCAAAAATTCCACGAGGCAAATCTCGCTTCGGATCTTTACATTCTTCCGCAGTTGTGCTAATCGCATCAAACCCAATATAAGCGTAAAAAACAGACGAAACTCCAGCCAAAACACCTCCTACTCCATTCGGTGCAAAAGGATTCCAATTATCTGGATTCACATAAAAAGCACCAACCACAATTACCAAAAGTACCACAGCTAATTTTAACACAACCATTGCATTACTTGCTTTTCTCGATTCATTAATTCCACGATAAACCAAAGCTGTAATCAAAAAAGTAATGATTAATGCAGGAATATCCACCACTAAATTAAATCCTAAATATGGAGCATCTTTAAAGGCTAAATATTTTGGAATCTCTTGCGCATAAGGCGAATTCGCAATTCCTTCTAATGTTTTACCTTTCGCTAATTCATTCGAAACAAACTCAAAACCTTCTCTCGCAGTGAAATAATCCATTGTCATCCATTCTGGCAGATGCAATCCCATTCCGGAGAGCAAGGTGGTAAAATAATCACTCCACGAAATCGCGAGAACAATATTTCCAATCGCATATTCCATAATCAATGCCCAACCAATTACCCAAGCAAATAATTCTCCAAATGCAACATAGCTATATGTATACGCACTACCCGAAACAGGTACTAACGAAGCAAATTCTGCATAAGCAAATGCTGTGAAACCACAGGCTATTGCTGTAAAAATAAATAAGAAGATAACTGCTGGTCCACCTTCAAAACTTGCTCGACCAATAGTACTAAAAATACCAGCTCCAACAATTGCGGCGATACCAAAACCTGTTAAATCTCGAACACCTAACGTTCTTTTCATTGTAGTCGTGTTCTTTGCAGATTCTGCTAAAATGGATTCGACAGATTTTTTTCTGAATAATTGTGACATAATTTATTTAAAAACGGGCAAATATAAAAAAGACAATCCCAAATTCGGATAGAATCCGTATAAATATTGGTTTTTTATTCAAATTTTCTTTTTTATTCTGCTTGGTTAGATTAATTTTAAATTTAATTCAAAAAATTAACATGAAACAATTTTTATTTGCAATTGCTTTAACTGCTACTTTAGTAAGTTGTGATTCTACAAAACCAATTTCTCAGGAGAAATATCAAAAGAGTCTTGTAAAATATACAGACAAAATTTCTGAAGCTGAATTGAAAAAACAGCTTTACATCATTGCTGCGCCTGATATGGAAGGTAGAAATGCTGGAAGTGAAGGCGAAATAAAAGCGGGGAATTATATTTCTAATTATTACAAAGAGTTAGGAATTAATGGACCAAATAATAATTATTTCCAAATTATTCCTGCAGGTACTTTTAGCCGTGTAAAAGGTCAAATGAGAAATGTAATGGGATTCATCAAAGGATCAGAAAAACCAGAAGAAATTGTGGTGATTTCTGCTCATTATGATCACGAAGGAATAAAAGACGGAAAATTATATGCTGGCGCTGATGATGACGGTTCTGGAACTGTTGCTGTGATGGAAATTGGTCGTATTTTCCGCGAAGCTGAGAAAAAAGGAATCCGTCCAAAACGTTCGGTTTTATTGTTACATGTTTCTGGTGAAGAAAAAGGTTTATTAGGTTCTAAATATTATTCGGAGCATCCAATTTTTCCTCTTGCAAACACGGTTGCGAATGTTAATATTGATATGATTGGGCGCGTAGATTATGAGCACAACGAAAAAACAAGAGATTTTGTGTATGTTATTGGATCTGAAATGTTGTCTTCTGACTTACACAAAGCTGTTTTAGCTGCAAACAATGGTTTAGGAATTGATTTAGATATGCGTTACAATACGCCAGATGATCCAAATCGTTTTTATTACCGTTCGGATCACTACAACTTTGCAAAACATAACATTCCATCTGTTTTCTTTTTTAACGGAGTGCACGATGATTACCACAAACCAGGCGATACGCCAGATAAAATTGAATATGATTTATTGACGCGTCGTACAAAATTGGCTTTCAATACAATTTGGATTTTAGCAAACGCCGAAAATAGACCAGTTGTAGACAAAGAATCTCCAATGCCTTCGACAAGATAGTTATTGAGAATATAAAGCCAAAAAATCCCTTCAATTGAAGGGATTTTTTGTGTAGTATAACGAAATTAATCAATGATATTTTACATTAAAAACCAATCAATTACAGCTTCTGAACCTCCTATTAAATATATAAAACCAAGAATTATTAAGAATAGCCCTCCTATTAGAATATAAGCTCCTGTCATATCAGTATTATCTACATCAATACCTTTATCTCTAAACTCTTGAATTCTTCTTTGAGATTCTTCTCTTCTACGCCTTTTAGAATAACTACTATTAGAATATGGATTTCTAGGATTATAAGGTTTTGTCATTATACTTTTTTAATATTTATATCCAACTCCTGTAACACTCGCTTTAGTACCTCCACTGATTCCATAACTACCTCCTTTACTTGTAGAAGTTAAAATCAATACAACGTGGTAACCTTTTTTAGCAGCTTCTTTTTTTAGCTTATCCATAGCTAGCTTTTGCATTTTCCCTTCACCAGTTGTACTCCAACCACTACTTGCTTTAGCCATAATCTCCTCTCCTCTTGTTAATCCATTTACATCAGATTCTAAATTTGTAATTATAACTTTCTCCCAATCTTTTTCATCATTAATAATTACTTTGTCTGATATTTTTTGATTTCTACCTGATTCAAAATCAATTTCAGAAACTAAATTTTTAGATAAAGTATTTATCATACTTTCGCCTTCATATTGAAATTTAACCTCTTTATCACTAACCTCAATCACTTTTCCTTTTATAACCTCATCTTTATGAGTTTTAATAATATCTTGACTAAAAGCAATTGAACTGATAAAAAATGTTACTAAAAATAATAGATTCTTCTTCATAATTTGTTTATATAATTAATTTACAAACATACTTATAAAGCAATAATTGAATTTACGTAAAACCGTAATTATTATATTAATAATTCAATTAATTTTGAATTTTAATATAATAACATGGGAGATACAATAATTTATATTTTAGTTGGATTATTAATTAGTATAGTTATACTATATTTTGTAATTAAATATGCAATACAAAATGCTGTTTATCAATTTGAAATAGAGAAAAATAATCAACTTACTAAAATTGAAAAAGAACTTACAAGGAATAATGAATTGTTATCTGAATTAAATGAGAAAAGCAAAAAGTAATTAACTCTAGATACTTACACATGTAAGTTTAATATCATCATTTTTTTAAAAACTATATTGTTGCAATTCCGTAACTTTGAGGAACAATAAAAAAACAAACAATGAATAACGATATTCTTAATTTGGAACCAAAAGCAATCTGGAAAAACTTTTCAGCATTGAACTCAGTTCCAAGACCTTCTAAAAAAGAAGAAAAAGTTCGTCAGTTTATCATCAAATTTGGTGAAGATTTAGGTTTACCTGTCGAAACGGACGAAGTAGGAAATGTTTTAATCAAAAAAGCTGCTTATCCAGGAATGGAAGACCGTAAAAAAGTGATCATGCAATCGCACTTGGATATGGTTTGTCAAAAAAATAACGATGTAACATTCGATTTTGAAACACAAGGAATTGAAATGTACATTGAAGATGATAAATTTGTTACAGCAAATGGAACAACTTTAGGTGCAGATAACGGAATTGGAGTTGCGACAATTATGTCTATTTTAGAATCGAAAGATATTCCTCACCCAGCTATTGAAGCATTTTTTACAATTGACGAAGAAACTGGAATGACTGGTGCTTTAGGTTTGAAAGCTGGATTCTTATCTGGGAAAATCTTGTTGAACTTAGATACCGAAGAAGATGATGAATTAGACATTGGTTGCGCTGGTGGTGTTGATGTAACGGCGACAAAAGCTTACACTACAGAAGCTACTAACGGAACTGCTTTTACCTTAACATTAAAAGGTTTGAACGGTGGACACTCTGGAATGCAAATTCACGAAGGTTTAGGAAATTCGAACAAATTGATTGTTCGTTTATTAAATGCTGCAACTGAATTTGGTTTACAAATCGCGCACATGGAAGGTGGAAGTTTACGTAACGCTATTCCTCGCGAATCTTGGGCTAAAGTTGTGATTCCTGCGGATAAAGTAGATGCTTTCAAAGCGTCTTACGAAACTTTACGTACAGAAATCATTGAAGAATACGAAACAAAAGAGCCTAAAATGGTAATTACATTAGAATCTACTAATGCGACTTCTGCAATGTCAGCACAAGATTCTAAAGTTTTTGTTCAAACAATTATGGCAGCTTTCAATGGTGTTTACAGAATGAGTCCAGATGTTGAAGGTTTAGTAGAAACATCTAACAATGTGGCTCGCGTAGAAGTTATTGACGGAAACGCTCGTGTTTTATGTTTAACGCGTTCTTCTATAGAATCAGGTAAAGAAGCATTAGCACAAACATTAAAAGCTGGTTTCGAATTAGGTGGTTTTGAGGTTAAATTCTCTGGTTCTTACCCAGGTTGGAAAGCAAATACTCATTCTGAAATTTTAGAATTGATGAAAGGAATTTATGTTTCAAAATTTGGAGAAGAACCAAAAGTTGTGGCTTGCCACGCAGGTTTAGAATGCGGAATTATTGGAACAAATTATCCAGGTTTGGATATGATTTCTTTTGGTCCAAACATCTCTGGTGCTCACTCTCCTGACGAAAAAGTAGAAATTGCTTCTGTACAAAAATTCTGGAATTATTTATTAGATATTTTAAAAGATATTCCAAACGATGGTTCAGTTGATTACAGCTGTGCAAATTCAAAAAATATATAATTTAAGCTGAAAACTTAATCCAAAGACCACTTTTGCAAGTGGTCTTTTTTTACAATAATACTTTTTAAACAATTCTTTTAATCAAATTAAAATTTTTCTATAATTCTATTTATTTTAGAAAAAAAATCATTAATCATTCATAAGATTAAAAAACAATTATTTACAATTTTATCACCTTATTTTTACTTCTTCAAATAAGCATAATCATTTAATAATCTAGACTATATTTGTTTAACACGTGATTAAAAATGCTTATTGAAAAATGAATCTTATAACAAAGTACAGTAAAGTTATTGTTTCTGCACTTGTTGTTCAGACAACTTTTGCACAAACAAATCCGCCAATTGAAAATCCTTTTACGCATAATTTAGGGGGCTTCAATTACGGAACGAAAGATTCTCCAGACGGTAACGAATGGGAATCGCCAATGAATTTATCCTTCAACAAAGAATTACCTAAAAGCTATTTTTTCTCTTTTGAGAATCAAAATCAAGCTGTAAAACTTTTACCAGAAAATAGCTCATACTGGATGAATTTAAACGGTACTTGGAAATTTAATTGGGTTAAAAACCCAAACGAAAGACCGAAAAATTTTTACGAAAACAATTTTGATACCTCTTCTTGGGCTGATGTTCCTGTCCCGATGAGTTGGAATATTTTTGGAATACAGAAAAATGGAGATTTAAAATATGGTGTTCCAATTTATGTCAATCAAAAAGTTATTTTTCAGCATGCTGTAAAAGTTGATGATTGGAAAGGAGGTGTAATGCGAGAGCCAAATAAAGATTGGACAACATATATTTATAGAAATGAAGTTGGTTCGTACAAACGTACATTCGATGTTCCTAAAAATTGGGATGGACGTGATATTTACATGAATTTTGATGGAGTAGATTCATTTTTCTACTTATGGATTAATGGAAAATATGTTGGTTTTTCTAAAAATTCTAGAAATTTAGCTTCATTTAACATTACACCTTATCTAAATAAAAAAGGTGAAAACTCTGTAGCAGTTGAAGTCTATAGGAATTCTGACGCTTCATTCTTAGAAGCACAAGATATGTTTAGATTGCCAGGAATTTTTCGTACAGTTTCATTAACATCAAAACCGAAAATCCAAGTTAGAGATTTGGTTGTAATTCCTGATGTAACGAATAACTATAAAGATGGTGAACTAAATATTTCGGCTGATATTAGAAATTTATCAAATAAAGTCGCAAAAGGTTATAAAATTGCTTATACACTTTATCAAAATAAATTATACAGCGACGAAACTGAAAAAATTGCAACAACTGAATATATTATCAATTCTGATGCAGTTACAATCAATCCTAATTCTTCATCTATTTACAAACTAAAACTAAAACTAAAGAATGCAAATCTTTGGTCAGCAGAGCGTCCTTATCGTTATACGTTAGTTGGAGAATTAAAAGATGTAAAGAACAAAACAATCGAAACAGTTTCGACGAATGTAGGATTTAGAAAGGTTGAAATTAAAGATACAAAAGCTGAAGATGATGAGTTTGGTTTGGCTGGACGTTATTTCTATGTAAATGGAAAAACAGTAAAACTGAAAGGTGTTAACCGCCACGAAACAAATCCTGAAAAAGGAAAAGTTGTGACACGTCAACAGATGGAAGAAGAAATTAAGTTGATGAAACGTGCAAATATTAACCATGTTCGTAACTCACATTATCCAGATGATCCTTATTGGTATTATTTATGCGACAAATATGGGATTTATTTAGAGGACGAGGCCAATGTAGAAAGTCACCAATATTACTACGGTGAAGCTTCAATCTCTCATCCAAAAGAGTGGAGAGATGCGCACGTGGCACGTAATGTAGAGATGGTTCATGCAACAATCAATCATCCTTCTATCGTTATTTGGTCTTTAGGAAATGAGGCTGGTCCTGGAAATAATTTTGTTGAAGCCTACAATGCAATCAAAAAAATTGATACTTCTCGTCCTGTTCAATACGAGCGAAATAATGCAATTGTTGATATGGGATCTAATCAATACCCTTCTATCAATTGGGTTCGTGGTGCTGTACAAGGAAATTATAAGTTAAAATATCCTTTCCATATTTCTGAATATGCGCATGGAATGGGAAATGCAGCTGGAAATCTGATAGATTATTGGGAAGCAATGGAATCTACCAACTTCTTTATGGGAGGTGCTATTTGGGATTGGGTTGACCAAGCAATGTATTATTATGATAAAAAGACAGGCGAAAAATTCTTCGCTTACGGAGGTAATTTCGGGGATAAACCAAATGACGGAACGTTTGTAAACAATGGATTAGTTTTCGCTGATTTAAAGGAAAAACCTTCTTACTGGGAAGTTAAAAAAGTCTATCAAAATGTTGGTGTAAAACCTGCAAATATCTTGAATGGTGAAATCGAAATTTTTAATAAAAATTATTTCATTTCGTTAGAAGATTACACGCCAGAATGGGCTTTATACGAAGATGGAATCGAAATTGAAAGAAGTACAGCTTTTATTGAGCCTAAAAAAATCATTAGTCCTCGCGAAAAACAAATCGTTCGTTTACCAATTAATCAATCAAAATTAAAACCTACATCAGAGTATTTTGTAAAAATTCAATTCAAGCAAAATCATGATCAATTGTGGGCGAAGAAAGATTATGTTCAAATGGAAGAACAAATTTTTGTGAAAGCTGCAGAACAAATTCCGACAATTCAAGAAGTTCAAAAAACAAATCAAATTACCATAACAGATTCAGAAAAACTAAAAACAATTAGTGGAAATGGTTTCGCTGTAAAATTTGATAATCAAACTGGAACTATTTATAGTTTAAATTATAATAACCAAACGATTATTAAAGATGGTGACGGTCCAAAATTAGATGCTTATCGTGCACCAATGGATAATGACAACTGGGCGTATCAGCAATGGTTTCAAAAAGGTTTACATAATTTAAAACACAAAGTTTTATCATCAACTTCTTACACAAGAAAAGATGGCGCAATTGTATTATCGTATGTTGTAGAATCACAAGCGCCAAATAGCGCATCACTTTTAGGAGGTACTTCTGGAACATATAAGATCGAAGAACACAAAGACCAAGTATTTGGGGAAAATGATTTCAAATTTACTTCAAATCAAGTTTGGACGATTTATCCAGATGGTTCAATCGAATTATCGTCAAGTATTACTTCAAATGACGAATCGCTTGCTTTAGCGCGTTTAGGTTATGAATTGAAATTACCAGAAAATTTGAGCAATTACAACTATTACGGACGCGGTCCGATTAATAATTATGCAGATCGTAAAACCGCTCAGAATATTGAATTTCATAAAAGTACAGTGAAAGATCAGTTTGTACCGTGGCCAAATCCGCAAAGTATGAGTAATAATGAGGAAGTTAGATGGAGTTCTTTAACTGATACTTCTGGAAATGGGGTTGTTTTTGTAAGCAAAGATTTGATGTCAACTTCTGTTTTGCCTTGGAGCGAATTAGAATTAACGCAAACGCCTCATTTCTATCAATTACCAAAAAGTAATGGAACGTATATGCATTTAGATGCTGGTGTTACAGGGCTTGGAGGAAATAGTTGTGGGCAAGGACCACCATTAGAACAAGATCGTGTAAAACCAAACGCAACAACTTTTGGATTTATTATTCGTCCTGTTCAAAGCAATAATTATTCAACGCAAGCAAAAGTAAAAGGAGCAGGAGATTCTCCACTTCTTATTACACGAAACAAAATTGGGGAAGTTACAATTTTGAGCCAAAATCAACATGCAGATTTGTATTACAAAATCGGGAATGGAAAAGAAACGAAGTATACAGAACCTTTCAAATTGAGAGATGCGAATACAATTGTTACTTGGGATAAAAATAATCCGAACATTAAAGTTTCTTCAAAATTTACTAAAATAGAAACGATTCCGTTACAAGTTGTTTTTGCTTCAAGTCAAGAAACTGGAGAAGGAGATGCTGCAAATCTTGTAGATCGTAATCCAAGCTCTATTTGGCATACGATGTATTCTGTCACTGTTGCGCAATATCCTCATTGGGTTGATTTTGATGCAGGAGAATTCAAGATGATTAAAGGATTTACATATTTACCTCGTCAAGATGGAGCTAATGGAAATATAAAAGATTATAGAATTCAGATTAGTTTAGACGGAAAAAATTGGAGTAACCCTATCAAAGAAGGTTCTTTCGAGAAAAACACTAAACTGCAAACAATTTTGTTCGACAAACCAATTCGCGGAAGATATATCCGTTTCACAGCTTTAAGTTCTCAGAATGGACAAGATTACGCTGCTGGATCCGAATTTGGAGTTTTAGTTAACTAACATTTTTACTCATAGTTTTTTCAAAAGAAATTCATATCATACAAATGGTATGAATTTCTTATTTTTATACCTCACATCAATTTAACATCAAGCCAAAATGTCATCAAATCGATATCCTCAACGCATTGTTTGCTTAACCGAAGAAGGAACTGAAATTCTGTATAACATTAATGAACAACATCGTTTAGTAGGAATTAGTGGTTTTACCTATCGTCCGCCACAAGCAAGAAAAGAAAAACCTAAAGTTTCAACTTTTTTAGATGCTAAATTTGAAGATATCATCAATTTGAAACCAGATTTAGTTGTAGGATATTCGGATTTACAAGCAGATATTGCAGCAGGATTAATTAGAAGAGGAATCAATGTGTTTATCTTTAATCACCGAACAGTTGATGAAATTTTAAATATGATTGTGCAATTTACTTCATTGATTGGTTGCCAAGATAAAGGATTAAAATTAGTTGAATCTTATGAAAAGAAACTCGAAGAAGTAAAACAACAAGCTGCTCTCCTTCCCTATCATCCAACAGTTTTTTTTGAAGAATGGGACGAACCAATTATTTCGGGAAGCGCTTGGGTAAATGATTTGATAGAAATTGCTGGAGGAAAATTAGCTTTTCCAGAACTCAAAAATAAAGCTTTGGCTAAAGATCGTATTTTGTTGGCTGAACAAGTGATTGAACGTAACCCTGAAATTATTATTGGTTCTTGGTGTGGTAAAATGTTCAAACCAGAAAAAGTAAAACAACGTATTGGTTTCGAAAATGTAAAAGCAGTTCAACAAAATCATTTATACGAAATAAAATCTGAATTGATTTTACAACCTGGTCCTGCTGCTTTAACCGATGGTTTGGATAAAATTGTGGAGATTATTACAAATTATAAATAAATATATGGATCCGGATTTTTTAATTTTGTATACTAAAGTAATTTTAGTCCTTCACTTCGTATTCGATATTTTATTATTAATTATTTCTATTGTTGCTCACGGAAAAAAAATAAGTTTTAGTAATTATCTAATTTTCATAACAATTTCTATATTACTATTATCAATAATAAGATTATCTATAAAAGAATATCTTGGTGTTTCAATTTATGAACTAAATATAGTAACAAATATTCTCGAAAAACTTTTATACATAGCATTCGGAATTATATTAATAATTGGAATTTCTAAATTAAAAATCAATAAAGAAGAAGAATAAAAATCCCGCTGAAAGCGGGATTTAATTTATTGTATAATATTGACTTCTCTAACCAATGTTACGCCATATTTGGCTTTCACATCTTCTATAATTCGTTCAGACAAATCATATATTTCGCGTCCTGTTGCATTTCCATAATTCACCAAGACCAAAGCTTGTTTGTCGTGAACTCCCGTATCTCCAAAACGTTTTCCTTTCCAACCTGCGTGTTCTATTAACCAACCAGCAGCTAATTTTACACCTAAATCAGTTTTGAAATGAGAAATTTCTGGATGAAGTTTTTCAATCTCAGCAAATTCTTCATTCGAAATCACAGGGTTTTTAAAGAAACTTCCCGAATTCCCTATTTGCGAAGGATCTGGTAATTTACTTTGACGAATTTTGATCACAGCTGCACTAATTTCTTGAATCGTTGGATCAAAAATTTGCTCCTTTTCCAATTCAGATTTTATTGCACCATAATCAACATGAAGTTTATGATTTTTCTTTGTCAGTTTAAACGTAACTGCCACCAAGACATATTGACCTCTCAATTCATTTTTAAAAACAGATTCGCGATAACCAAACTGACATTCTTCATTTGTAAAAGTACGTTCATCACCCGTTTCCAGAACTAATGTCTGAACTTCTTCGATATAATCTTTTACCTCTACGCCATACGCACCAATATTTTGCATCGGTGCAGTACCAACATTTCCAGGAATCAACGAAAGATTTTCTAATCCTCCGAAATCATTTTGCAACGTCCATTCAACAAAATTATGCCAATTCTCGCTTCCTTGCGCTTTTACATACACAAAATCATCATCTTCATTGATAATTTCGATTCCTTTCAAATTCAGTTTTAACACAATTCCAGGGAAATCGTCTACAAAAAGCATATTACTTCCTCCTCCTATAAATAAAATAGGTAAATCTTTTTGACGACGAAAAACCAAAACTTTTCGCAAATCTTGAATAGTTGCAACATCAGCAAAATATTTTGCTTTCGCTTCTATTCCAAATGTGTTATATAATTTTAATGAATAATTTTCGATGATTTCCATCTTCGTATTTTTCTTATGATCTAATTGTTCCTGGATATTGTTCTAAAGCTTCTTTCAAGATTTCGACAGAACGAACCAAATCTTCTTCTTTCAAAACATAAGCCAAACGAACTTCTTGAATTCCTGAATTTGGAGTTGAATAAAATCCTGCTCCTGGTGCCAACATTACTGTTTCTCCATTTGATGAGAAAGATTCTAATAACCAGATTGCAAATTTTTCTGCACTATCTACAGGTAATTGAATCATACAATAAAATGCTCCTTTTGGATTTGGACAAACAACACCTGGAATTTGTTGTAAACCTTTTACCAAAGTGTTGCGACGTTTTAAATATTCTGTACGACAATCTTCAAAATAAGTTCCTACGTTTCTGTGTGCTAATGTTGCAATGTACTGAGAAATTTCAACTGGACTTAAACGCGCTTGAGCATATAACATCGCAGCTTTTAAGAATTTCTCGTTACGTGTAATCAAAGCTCCAGAACGTGCTCCACATAAAGAAAAACGTTTCGATTCAGAATCAATTACAATTGCATTATCTTTCAGTTCTGGGAAACTTAAAACAGATGTAAATTCTTCTTCTGTATATAAATATTCTGCATAAACTTCGTCCGCAATTAAATATATATCATGCTCTAAAACCAAATCTTTCAATTGATTTAATTCTTCTTTCGAATATACATAACCTGTTGGATTCCCTGGATTACAAATTAAAATCGCACGTGTTTTATCTGTAATTTTTTTTGCAAACTCCTCAACAGATGGTAAAGCAAAATTATTTTCGATTGTAGATGGAACTGGAACAATATTTACATCGTTTTCACATGTAAATCCATTATAATTTGCATAAAAAGGTTCTGGAATAATAATTTCATCTCCTGGATTTGCAATAATTCCGAAAATAAATAATAAAGCTTCCGAACCTCCTAATGTTGCAATAAAATTTTCTGGCGTTAATTCAATTCCGCGATTTGTAAAATAATCTGCCAAAGCCTGACGATATTCCAACGTTCCTTCTGAGTGCGTATAAGAAATAATGTTTGAAGGAAAATTTTTCAATCCTTCTAAAACAGCTTTTGGCGACTCAATATCGGGCTGTCCAATATTTAAGTGATAAACTTTCGTTCCTCTTTTTTTCGCTGCATCTGCGTATGGCACCAACTTTCTGATTGGAGAAGCTGGCATATTTTGTGATTTTTCAGATAATATTAACATTTATTGTAATTTTTAAAATTTGATTTGAATTCTTTGGTATTGTTTTTGTAATTTTAAAGTGTAAATATAAAAAACGTTTAATCTCAAAAAAAACTTTATTATGAGTAAATTAAATAATGCAACTAAATTATTAGCAGGTTTAGCAATTGGAACAGCAATCGGAGCAGTAGTAGGTTTATTATATGCGCCAGAATCAGGGAAAGACACTCGCAAAAAATTAAAAAAAGAAGCTGACAAATACAAAAAAGAGTTAGACAAATACGCGAATGATTTTTCTGATAAAGCGAAAAAAACAAAAAAAGAATTAGAAGCTAAATTAGACGAAGTAAAATCAAAATTAGCAGAACAAAAAGACGAGTTTGTAGCAAAAGCGAAAGAAGCTGGAAAAGATTTAAAATCTAAAGCAAACCAAACAAAAGAAGATTTAAAAGACGAATTTCAAGAAAACGTAGGAGTTTAATTTCTTCGAAATACAACATTCCTTAAAATTTATAATTAACTTTGTCTGAAATAAATCAATTTTATGTTTAATGAACTAAAAGTTTATATTAATAATAGAATAACTTTAGCTAAATACGATCTCGTAGATTCGCTGAGTAATATGTTGGCGAGCGGTATTTATGTATTAATTATTGCCGTATTTTCTTTGTTTCTATTATTATTAGGAAGTTTAGCATTAGGATTTATTTTGGGAGGTTATTTTAATGATACAGGATTAGGTTTTCTTGCTGTAACTGGAATTTATTTCTTAATGATGGTTTTTTCTATTCTATTTAGAAAGAAATTAAAACTTTTCTTGACAAATATTGCCGTAGAAAACGCGATGGAAGCTATGTCTAACCAGGAAGATGACGACGATGAAGAATAAAGAACAAATGTCTGCGATAAAAAATTTAGACGATTTGCGAATGGCAAAACGTAAACTAAAATTACAAATGAAAGTTGCTGAAAATAAACATGAAAATTCATTTGTAAATAAAGCAGTTAATCTTGTAACAAACTTAAAATCCGATACAAGTTTTACTTCTTCTAAAGTTGAAAGTGCATTAAATTGGGCTGGAGATAAAGCTTCAAAAAAATATCCAATGAAGGGAATTACAAAAATTTTAATTTCTGGATTGATTATGATAGCGGTTCCAATTATTACGAATAAAATTCAGGAATATATAGAAGAAAAATTATAAAATTATTTGATATTAAAAAACCACTTCGTTTGAAGTGGTTTTTTTGTGTGTTAATTTTAAGCTCGACTAATATTTTTCGTGAAAATATTCGTTTGGTATAATCGTTTTATTCTTTTTATCAACAGCTTCTTGGTTACGCAATTCCACTCGACGTATTTTTCCTGAAATTGTTTTTGGTAAACTCTCCACAAACTGCACAATACGTGGAATTTTGTAACGTGCTAAATGCTCTTCTGTATATCTAAAAATATCTTTTGCTAATTCTTCCGAAGCTTCATTTCCAGGTGCTAAAATAACAAAAGCTTTTACAGCATTACTTCTCAAATCATGCGGACTTGCCACAACAGCAGCTTCCATAATGGCATCATGCTCTAACAAAGCACTTTCTACTTCAAATGGTCCTACACGGAAATCAGACGCTTTTATCACATCATCATCACGCCCAACAAACCAAACATAACCATCTTCGTCTTTATAAGCTTTGTCTCCTGTATAATATAATCCATGCTTGAAAACTTTCGCCATTTTATCTTTCTGAATCAAATAAGTTTTGAAAATTCCATTGATGGTTTCTTCATTATGCACAACACAAATATTTCCTTCTTCGCAATCTTGTACAATATTTCCATCATCATCAGCAATCACAATATCGTATAAAAACGCAGGTTTTCCCATCGATCCATATTTAATCTTCTCATTTGGCAAATTCGCAATCATCGCAGTTGATTCTGATTGTCCATAACCATCACGAATCGTAATTCCTGTACCTTCTTTCCAGACATCTATAATTTCTGGATTAAGCGGTTCACCAGCTGCAACACATTGACGAAGTTTGAAATCATAACTTTTCAAATCTTCTAAAATCAATACACGCAGAGCTGTTGGTGGTGCGCAAAAAGTTGTTACACCCAAATCTTGAATGGTTTGTAATTGTTCTTTCGGAACAAATTTATCTGAATGATAACCCAAAATTGTCGCACCCATATTCCATGGAGCAAAAAAACTACTCCAAAAGAATTTCGCCCAACCTGGTTGAGAAATATTATAATGTAAATCACCTTTTTTCATTCCAACCCAAGAAGAAGTCGTGAAACCTCCAAGCGGATAAGTGTAATGCGTATGCACCACAACTTTCGGCATTCCTGTCGTTCCTGAAGTAAAAAAGTAGAATAAATCATCGTCTGGTTTTGTATCTGCAGCCTCAGCTTGAATAGATTCTTTCCATAACTCATTGATATTTATCCAACCTTCTCGCTCGCCTTCTGTGATTAATTTTACCTTAATCTTTTTATCAAATTTTGCTTCTGCTTCATCTATTTTCGATGCATTTGCTTGATCTGCTAAAGCAACTTCTGGAAAAGAAGACTCGAATCTAAACGTTAAATCCCTTGCTTCTAAAGTTGTTGCGGCTGGAATAATAATTAATCCACCTTTGATAGAAGCCAAATAACCAATCCAAGTAATCGGTAATAATGGAACTTGAGAAAACATTTTGTCTCCTTGTACAATTCCTTTGTTTCTTAAATAGTTTAAAAATTGATTGTATTTATCAGCTAAATTCTGAAAAGTATAATCTTCTCGTTCTTCATTATACTTCCAAATTAAACCTTTTTGAGTTCCTAATTGAGCAACATTATAAGGCTCAAAAATATCCTTCACCCAATTGAATTTCTCTGGTTTGAAAATTTTAATCTGTTTTAATTGCGTATAATTCTCTTCTTCGATGGATAATCGAATAGAGCTAAACAATTCTTGTACTGTCATTTATTTGTGGTTTTGAATAAATATAGAAAAATTATTTATTCAAACAGAAGTTTTATGAATAAAAAAGGATGATTTTATAAAATCATCCTTTTTGTTATTTTTTATTGAGAATATATTAATCTCTACCTCTTCTTGAGTTTCCTGTTCTATTACGGTCTCCTCCACGGTAACCACCACGATCTCCACCTCTAGAATCACGGTCACGATCACCTCCACGGAATCCACCTCTGTCTCCTCCGCGATCACGATCTCCACCACGATAACCTCCACTTCTTTCACGGTCATTATCACGACGGCTATTGAAACCACGTCCGCGAGAATCTCCTCTGTCATTACGACGACGATCTCCACCACGACGCTCACCATCACCACGTCTAGGTTCTGGTTTAGAGATTTGAACATCTAAGTCTACTCCATCACGTTGTGCATCTTTGAAAGATTCTAACACTAATGATTCGAATTGTGTATCAACTTCGAAGAAAGAAAAATTACGTAAAATTTCAATTTTTCCGATTTCGATGTTACGATTACGAGTTTGCTCGTTAATTAAACCAATTAAGTTTGGAACACGTAAATTGTGTTTTTGACCAATATTAATAAAGAAACGAGAGAAATCACGTCCACCACGACGGTTAGAAGAACGATCTCCTCTATCACCACGATCTCCTTCAGAAGAAATATCTTTCGTGTTTTTGTAATATTCTAAGAAAGAATTGAACTCAACTGTCATGAAACGTTTTAATAAATCGTCACGATCTAAGTTCGCCAATTTTTCATTTACAGTTTCCATGTAAGGCTCGATTAATTCTTCATCAACCTCGATGTTTTCGATTTTATCGATTAAAGAAATTAAACGTTTTTCACAGATTTCTGCTCCAGTTGGTACGTTTTTAGGCTCAATTTTAGAAGCAATTAATTTTTCTAAATCTCTAATTTTACGCGCTTCACGTCCTCCTGAGATAATGATAGAAATCCCTTTGTTACCCGCACGTCCTGTACGTCCTGAACGGTGTACATAAACTTCAGGATCATCTGGTAAATTGAAGTTGATTACGTGAGTCAACTCATTTACGTCGATACCACGAGCAGCAACGTCTGTTGCAACAAGGATTTGAATGTTTTGGTTACGGAATTTTTCCATCACGTGATCACGTTGTGATTGTGATAAATCTCCGTGTAATGCGTCTGCATTGTAACCATCTTGCATCAATTTATCTGCTACATCTTTCGCTTCGCGACGAGTTCTACAGAAAACGATACCATAAATATTTGGGTAATAATCGGCCAAACGTTTTAAAGCTAAGTAACGATCAGAAGAACGTACTAAGTAAACGTGGTGCTCGATATTTTTTGATGCAGTATTTACTTTACTTACAGCAATCTCAACTGGATTGTGCATATATTCTGAAGCGATACGACGAACCTCAGAAGGCATTGTAGCTGAGAATAATAAAGTTTGTTTTTCTTCTGGAGTTGTTTCTAAGATAGAATCGATTTCGTCACGGAATCCCATGTTCAACATCTCATCTGCCTCATCTAAAACTGTCCATGTGATGTCATTAATTTTTAATGCGCCACGTTTGATTAAGTCCATTGTACGACCTGGTGTTCCTACAACGATTTGTGGATTATCTTTTAATCCTCTAATTTGTTTAACGATGTCAGCACCACCGTAAACTGCCTGTACACGTACTCCACGCATATCTGCAGAAAAAGATTCTAATTCTTTTGCAATTTGTAAACATAATTCACGAGTAGGACACAAAATAATTGCTTGTACTGATTTTGAATTGCTGTCTAATTGATTTAAAACCGGAAGCCCGAATGCTGCAGTTTTTCCTGTACCTGTTTGCGCCAATGCAATAACATCTTGATCTGATGAAAGGATTTGAGGAATAGCTTTTTCTTGGATTGGAGATGGGTTAACGAAGCCCATTTTCTCAATTGCAGTTAGGATTTCTTCTTGAAGTCCTAATTCTTTGAATGTAATCATGTTAGATACGATACCGAGATAATGAAATTCATTTATATTCCATATCACCGGTTTTATTTTAAATTATTTAACCAACAGATATGAAAGAATAAAATTAAATGGCTGAGCAGCCTAAAAAATCCCTAAATGAATATTCTTTAACATCCGTACCTTAACTCTAAAAGGCTGTGCAAATGTAAGGATTATTTTTGAAATACACAACACACATTCATAATCCTTACAATTAATACACATAATATTATTTTATTGATAATGAATAAATTACTAACAGTCTGCAATATTTACAGCAACTGCCAAACCTCCTTCAGAAGTTTCTTTGTATTTATTATTCATATCTTTTGCAGTTTCCCACATCGTATTTACGACTTTATCTAACGGAACTTTCGCAGTCAATGGATCTGTATCCAATGCTAATTCTGCTGCATTTATCGCTTTAATCGCTCCCATTGTGTTACGTTCGATACAAGGAATTTGTACCAAACCACCAATCGGGTCGCATGTTAAACCTAAATGATGTTCCATTGCAATTTCGGCAGCCATTGTTACTTGCGCAGGAGTTCCTCCCATTAATTCGCATAATGCAGCTGCAGCCATAGCCGAAGATACACCGATCTCAGCTTGACAACCTCCCATTGCTGCAGAAATAGTTGCTCCTTTCTTAAAGATAGAACCAATAACTCCTGCTGTTGTTAAGAATTGTTCAATCTCTTTTTGACCAGCTTTATGATTTTCGATCACCAAATAATACATCAAAACTGCTGGAATAACTCCTGCACTTCCGTTTGTTGGTGCTGTTACTACTCTACCTAATGAAGCATTTACTTCATTAACAGCAAGAGCAAAACAACTTACCCATTTCAAAATTTGACGAAAATATACTTTGGTTTTTCGGATTGAAGCAATCCATTCTTGTGGATTAGAATAAGGTGTTGTTCCAACCAAATTCTTGTGCATATCGTAAGCACGACGTTTCACGTTCAATCCGCCTGGTAAAATACCTTCTGTATGACAACCAATGTACATACACTCTAACATGGTATTCCAAACACGCATTAATTCGTGGTGAATTTCATCTTCAGTTCGGATTGTTTTTTCATTCTCAAACATGATTTCAGAAATCGATTTATTTTCTTTCGAACAAAATTCTAATAACTCTGTTGATGTATTAAATAAATATGGAAAGGCACAAGTGACATCTGTATTGGTAGCACTATCATCCTCTTTTGTAATAAATCCTCCTCCTATCGAATAAAACGTAGAAGAAAATTCTTCGTTCTCATAGAAAGCTGTAAACATCATTCCATTAGCGTGAAAAGATAAAAATTCACGATTGAAAACGATATCAGTTTCGGGATTAAAATCAATTAAAAATTTATTTCCAAAATTTAATTGTTTATTTGTATTGATCGTATTAATAATATTCGAGATATCATCAACAGGAATATATTCAGGATCAGCACCGCTTAGCCCTAACATTACTGCATAATCAGTTGCATGTCCTTTACCTGTAAGCGATAAAGAGCCATACAAATCTACACGAACTTTAGTAATTTTATTAAAGATAGATGCAGCTTCCAATTCTTTCAGAAAAGCTTCTGCAGCGCGCCAAGGACCTAAAGTATGCGAACTTGAAGGACCAACGCCAATTTTGAGCATATCAAATACTGAAATACAATCCATTTTGTACTTTTAATTTATATTTTTTCCACACAAGACAAATATAGCCGTTAAATTCTCATATTCGCTTTATTTAAGCAGTTTTTTTATCAACTTAAACAATTAACAAGCTTAAAATATTCATATTGAATGATATTAACACAAATAATTCAGCATCAAAAAAAGAGGTCACAACTAATTGTAACCTCTTTTCTATACTTTATTAAGTTTTTATTTAAACTTGTGCCAATATGGATAGATAATCGCTAAACCATAACCTATAAACACAAATAATGTAAACATGGTAAAAAGTGTTCCATCTGCCATAAATTCGGGCTGCATTGCTGCTGACACGAACAACGATATTACAACCATGTACACACCAATTCTTTTATAAGATCTTACTAAAAAGATACCAATTAATGCAATGACTCCTAAAACAAGAGTCGAAATTGGATACCATTTTGGCATTTCTGGTGCGTCTTCGTTCATCATTTGGCGAAACAAATAATCATTTGTCACCAATAATTGATAACCACGATAAAGAATACTCAAAATCAAGAAAACCATTATAAAAATCATTGACTTGAAAAGGAATGATGTTTTGTTTCCTTCGTGTTTCAAATCTTTTGTTTTGGTGTTATCCGACATTAAAACTTTTGTGTCAAAAATATCGTCACGTTCTTGATTTTGTTCTACTTTTTGATCTGTCATAGCTTTATTTTAAAATAAGAAATCATATCCTTTCAAACTCAATTTTTCGTATTTCTCTTCATCAAAACGATACAATTTAGATACTTTACGATGTTGTTTAGGATCTGTTGTATTACCAGTTTCGATAATTAAATTTGAATTAAAGATTTTCTTTCTAAAGTTACGTTTATCCAACTCACGATTCAAGGCTTTTTCATACAAACTTTGCAATTGCGCAATTGTAAACTCATCTCCAAGTAAGTTGAACCCTACTGGACGACGCTTCACACGACGTTTTACACGCTCTTTTGCATATTTTACAATCTCATTGTGATCAAAAGCCAAATCCGGAACACGGTCGTAAGCATACCATTCTCCACCTTGTGTTTTCACTTTTTCCTCTATTTGAGGCGTCAATTTAACCAAAGCATAGTAAGCAACATTTACAACACGTCCTAATGGATTACGAAAAACTTTTGTAAAGGCTTTCAATTGTTCAATATATGTTTGATGCTCATCGTAAGCAATTTTCTCAATCAATAATTCGTGAATTGCTTGATCGTTACTTACCGTTGGCGCAATATATTTTCCTGGCAAAACCAATGCTCCTTTGAAAGGATCGTTTAGTTTTTTGTACACCAATATTTTGAGATCTTCTCCATCAAACCCGAAAAGTACGAGACTTGAACATAGAGCGACCTGAAAATATTTTTCTTTTTCTTCGTCTGTCATTTTGTGGGATGATTAATAAATTGAAATTATTTTTAATGAAAAATTGAATGCATCAATCTATTTTTATCGTTGAAAGATTCTTCTAACGAAATCATAGATTCTGTTCTCAATACATCATCAATTTGATCAATTTTGTAGATAACATCTTTCGCATCAGAAGTATCTCTTGCACGAATTTTACAGAAAATATTATATTTCCCAGACACAACGTGAACCACTGTTACGTTAGGAATTTTATATAATTCATCTATCACTTTCTGAGTTTTGTTTGTTTTTGTAAGTAACAATCCTACATACGCAACAAACTGATAACCCATTTTATCATAATCTGTAATTAGTGTAGTTCCTTTGATGATTCCAGCCTCCTCTAATTTCTTGACACGTACGTGAATAGTACCAGCAGAAACATTCATTTTCTTTGCAATTTCTGTAAATGGCATTCTTGTATTGTCAATCAAATACATCAAAATTTTCTTATCAACATCATCAATTATGTAATTCATTTTCCTAATTTTTGATTATTATTATTATTTTAATAAAAAATCGAATTAATTTTTAGCAAAATTATAAATAAAACAAACAAACTTCAAAATATTTTTTAATGATTTATTTAATATTTTACTTTTGTTATAATAATAGTTCAAAAAAGAAAGAACTAATCACTTTTGTTTGTTTGCGCGAGTTTATTGTCTAACCACAATAAACTCATTTTTTTTTATTTAATTTTGACTAAACCACGACGTTTTTGTTCCACTTTAGGTTGAGTACTTTTTTGATACGTAACTTTGACCGTATCTTTTGTAGTTTGACGAGTAGAATCTATTCTTCTTTCCTCACTTTTAAACTGTTTCGGAAGTACAATCGAATCAAATCTTTCTTGCTGTTGCTCTTCTTTTTTAGCTTTTGCTTTTCGTTTATTTTCATCTAAACCTAAAAATCCTCTAAACGTATCGAAGCTTTTGTTGTACTGAATTCCTACTCCGAAACTTTGATTTAAGTTATTTTCCATTCCTGGCAATAAACCGAAAGTTGTAGGTTTTGTAAATGCTTTTAAGACCAAAGATCCATTGTTTAATTTCGAGATATCATAAGAAACATCAAAATTCCCATCGAAGTTCTCTTGTACATTTCTATTATTTGTAACCGCAATTCCATACGAACCACGTAAACTTAAACGATTATTAACCCGATAAGAAACAGAAGTTCTAATTTTATCATTTGTCTCCGATTGCGCACTACCACCGACATACTCCATTTGTATATCTACATTGTTCGCAATAGAAGACAACATACCCGCAATTGTCGATAAACCAATATCAGCAGCTGTACTTGTTACACCAGATTGAACAGCCGAAGCATCACCAAATTTACCTGTCAATAAGATATAACTAAACTGAAGCATCTGTTCTTCTGTATTTGAACGGAATTTTGATTGTAACTGCGAATTGATATCCGAACCTGCATTAGGAATTGTTAATCCAAAATCGATAATAGGTTTTTTCAACGTTTCAGAAATATTAATTGATAAGAGAGCATCATAAATTTGCGAATATCCTACACCTAAATAGTCTCCAACATTTGACACCGAACGTTGATATTCAGCTGTAATATTAAGCGTTGCATCAAGTGGATTTCCTGCAAATTGTACCGAAGATCCTTTTTTGATTTTAAAATCTTTTGGAATCAGCGGAAATTGTCTAAACTCATATGTTCCACTTTCTATATTATATACCCCTGTAATACTCAATCCTGCTTTATTCATTAAGAATCTAAGATTTTCTGCAGTTCCTCGCGCTGTTGCTTTATCATTTGTAGCTGCATCAAAAATCAAATTCACCATCGCATTTGGATACGCATTGATGTTGACATCTATCGACATTCCTTTTGGTGCGTGAGGCTCGTTATTTTTCGATTTTTCATCTAGATGTTGGTTAGGAACAAAACGTACCAAATTATTTTCTGACTCAATTGTTGTACTTCCTGTATTTATCGTTAACTCAGAATTTCCAACCACTGTCGCATCTCCAGCAATCTCCAATTCCTCTACCGCACCAAACATAGATACATTTCCTTTCGCAAATACTTTTCCATAAAACAATTCATTGTCTTTAATAGATGTGTTCATCACCAATAAATTATCAGTATCAAAATCTAAGTTGAGACCCCATTTAGATAAGTTGCGGAAAAGAATTGCTCCATCAACTTTTCCTTTTGTATTGAAAGTTGTGTCTTTGAACGCAATATCATTCAACATAATAATCCCTTGTCCTTTTCCTTGTTTCGAAACAAGTAATTCATTTTCTCCTTCAAATAAATAATCTGTTCCTAAGAAATTAACTTTTAATCCAAGATCTTTTGCAATCATATTTCCGCTAAGATTTGGTAAATCAATTGGTCCAGTAATTTTTAAATCACCAGATAACGTTCCACGCATATTAGAGAAAACAGATTTTAAGAATCCTTCTAAGAAATCGATATGAAACTCATCAAAATTGGCATCTACATCGACTTCAGGACCTGTTGGTTTATTAATAATATTACCATAAGCAACCAACGATTGAATTTGCTCTTTCTGTAAACTTGTTTCAAAATTAAATTGTTTATCCGCTACATTATAACCTCCTTGTAAAGTCAAATTACCAAGCTCAAAATCATTTAAACCTAACTTATCAATTTTAGCTTCAAGTGTTGGTTCTAACTTTTCTTTTGTACGAATAATATCTACTTTACCGTTCGCTATACCGACAATTTTTAGATTATTCAATAATGTTTTAGGAATGATTTTTTCTAAATGCAAATCTTTAAAATCAGCATTGAAATTGTAATCTACATTGTTATTAAATAAACCACTTACTTTTAAATATTGTTCTTCCGATTCTAATGACAAATCTTCAACTTTTAATGATTTATTGATTCGATTAAAAATTACCCGATTAGAATTTGCATCATTCAAATGATTAATTGTCCATTGTGTCGAATCTATTTGTATTGTCGAAGGTGAAAATCCAAAAATCAAATCATTATTATTCTGAACTGTGTGAAAAAGATTTAGATTAAATAAAATTGGATTCTTACGACCAATATTAAAATCTGTTTTGACAATCATTGTATCATTCTTCGGAATCGAATTTACGTTAATCGCATTAATCGTAACTCCACTCACTTTCATACTATCAATTTTCGCATTAAGTGTTGGTAGTTCTGCAATTGTATTTAGATTAACATTCGACTGAAACAATTGAATTCCTGCATATTTTATACCTGGAGTATCCAATGTCGCTTCCAATTGATTTTTCGTACCATCAATATAACCTTTAACATGTGTATCTGGCTCAATAGAAATCGATGGATCGATATATTGTAATAAATTTTCTTGCACATAAACATCAAACGAAAAAGCCTGATTTGGCGAAACTTTTTTATGACGAAAAGATGGCACCAAATCTACAAGCGAATTATTGATAACATTTGCAACTTCTGTAATATTAAATTTCCCATCAACAGTGGCTTTCATATAATCTGGCACATCTAATGTCATAATTTTATGCGAACCATCTATTTGAGAATTCAACATGACATGTGACAATTCTAACGTATCTTTTTTAGAACGGAAATAAAGATTTTTGACATCAATATTTCCCCTAAAATCATTAATATTTGTCAGCTTAAAATTCCCTTCAACATCGCCACGTACTATTGCATTTAGATTTTTTGTAACTCCAAGAAAATCTAAATTAACTTGACGAATGTTTGATGTAAAATCAAAATCATATGGTTTTCCACTGAAGTTAATTTTTCCGTTCAATTGTGCATTTAGATTAGGATCTTTGATATCAAATAAACCATTAAACTGATAATTTTTGACCAAGCCATCTACTGTAATATTTTGATATCTTTTTCCAATCAAATCGATGTAACGAAGATTTCCATCTAAATTTAAATTGATATTTTTTAGATCAGTTCCTTTTCCATCAAATCTAAATTTTCCGCTTACATAACCCAAATCTTTTGCATTTGTTAATTGACGAAGATTAAGATTTTTCGCATCTAAAGTTCCCTTATAAATTAACGATTTTACATCTTTGTAATTCCTAATTTGAGCTTTAATATCAGCATCACCAAGTCCAGAAACTGCGTAACCATTCGCATGAATTTCATTTGGATTTAATGAAATATCACCACGATAATTTAAGTTTCCAAAACGAGTCAACATATTCGGAATTTTCTTAGAAACAAAGGTTGGAAGTAACTTTACAATTTTTTGATAGGATGTATTGATTTTTACATTTCTTGTCGAAAAATTTAGCGAAGAACCATGTGTCACATCTTGCAATTGTAAACGAGAAGCACCAACATAATTATCTTCTCCTTTCAATTCGAAATCTGTAAATGTTAAATTATTCAGGGTTCCATTTACTTTTCCATATAAATCAACCGAAGAATTT
This sequence comes from Empedobacter sp. GD03739, assembly GCF_029843245.1. Lineage (NCBI taxonomy): Bacteria > Pseudomonadati > Bacteroidota > Flavobacteriia > Flavobacteriales > Weeksellaceae > Empedobacter > Empedobacter sp. GD03739. The sequence goes on from NZ_JAOCHX010000010.1 coordinate 55,282, forward strand.
TTATCAAATAAATCAGTGAAATAGCGAATTTCTTTAAAATTAATTTTAGATCCTCGATCAAAAAAAACGTCCCAACGAACTTTATTATTAAAATCAGACATATCCGAAGGTTGATTGTAACTCAATAATAAATTTCCGTTTAAAACAGACGTATCCGTTCGTAAATTTAAATTCCCAACTCGAATTTCTTTTTTCGAATAATGAACTTTTCCTGTGAAATTTTGTACGTTATACGTTTCTTTATTTTTTGTTGCAACAAAGCAGAAATTTTCTAAATCGGCCGTAATATCAGAATCAACTAATCGAAACTTTTTTACCGTCATGTTCAACTGCTTCGAATCCAACCAGATATTCCCAGAATTTTGATTAACAATTGAAACTTTACCATCTTCCAAAATAAAATCTCCATCCAATTTGAAAATCTTTTTCGGATCTTTTGGTTTATCAGAACTAAAACCGTTCACAAATTTGATAAAATTCGAAATTGAATCGCCTTTGTACGTAATCACACGAATTTCAGGTTCAATCAATTTCACTTCACTCAAATTGATATGATCTTTTTTGATTCCTGGAATTAACGACCAAACATTTATTGTTGTTTCTAAAGTCTTCGACTTCAAAAAATCATATTTGTGATCGTCTTTAATGTGTACACCATAGAAATAAATACGTCCAAAAAAATCAATATCAACCGCATCTACATACATTTGTGTGTTCAACGATTTATTTAATTTTTCTAAGGCAAAGTGAGCTATTTTTGTCTGTACCGCAGGGATTTGTATTGCGATTGCTACTGTTAAAACAAGGGTTAAAACGAGTATAATCAACGACAATAAAAATCTTCCTATTCGTCTGACTATTTTCAATGGTTTAAATTTACGATATTTGCAGGGTAAAAATAAGTTATAAATTTTATTCTACAAGGAATTATGAGCGATAAAAACTACATTTTAGCCATAGAATCTTCTTGTGATGATACAGGCGCAGCAATTATTGACAGAAATAAAATTATTTCTAATGTTGTAGCAAGCCAAAAAATTCACGAAATATATGGTGGCGTAGTACCAGAATTAGCTTCGAGAGCACATCAACAAAATATTGTTCCCGTCGTAGATCAAGCCTTAAAACAGGCAAATATTAACAAAGAAGAACTTAAAGCAATCGCGTATACACGTGGTCCAGGATTGATGGGTTCGCTTTTGGTTGGCGGAAGTTTTGCGAAATCTTTCAGTCAATCATTGGATATTCCGTTGATTGAGGTTAATCACATGCAAGCACATATTTTGGCAAATTTTATTGAAGATGCCAACGACGAAAAACCAACTTTTCCATTTTTATGTTTGACTGTTTCTGGTGGACATACACAAATCGTGAAAATCAACAGTTATTTTGAGATGGAAATTTTAGGTGAAACAATTGATGATGCAGCTGGTGAAGCTTTTGATAAAGCAGGTAAAATTTTAAACTTACCATATCCTGCAGGTCCAATTATTGACAAAAAATCTAAGATTGGAGATCCTACAAAATTCAAATTTGCAAAACCAAAAATTGATGGTTTAAACTTTAGTTTTAGCGGTTTCAAAACGTCAATTTTATATTTTATTCAGAAAGAGGTCAAAGCAAATCCAAATTTTATAGAAGAAAATATTGATGATTTGTGCGCTTCTATTCAACGTTCTATCGTAAATATTTTGATGGAAAAAGTAAAAAAAGCATCGGACGAAACTGGAATTAAACAAATTGCAATTGCAGGTGGAGTTTCTGCAAATTCTGAAATTCGTCAACGATTAAAAGATGGAGAAACTGAATTTGGTTGGAAAACTTTTATACCAAAATTTGCTTATACAACAGACAATGCAGCGATGATTGCAATGGTTGGAAGTTTAAAATTTGATCAAGAGTTATTTACAGAAAACACAGCGAAATCTGTAGCTAAATACCATATTTAATGAAATTATTTTTTGGAGAAATTCATCATGACACAGCTATTCTCAACGAAGAAGAAAGTCATCATTTTGCAAAAGTTTTACGCGGAAATGAAGGCGATTTGGTGCACGTGACAGATGGAAAAGGAAATTTGGCTGAAGTTGAAATTACATCAATTTCTAAAAAAGCAGTTGAAGGAAAAGTTGTTGACTTAAAAGTAAATTTCGAGCAGAAAAATTACTATTTACATGTTGCAATTGCACCAACAAAAACAATGGAACGTTTGGAATTTTTCTTAGAAAAAGCAACTGAAATTGGTATTGACGAAATTACTTTTTTACAGACTTTTCATTCGGAACGAAAAAATATTAAAATCGAGCGAATTGAAAAAATTGTACAATCTGCAACCAAACAATCGTTGAAAGCGTATTTGCCAAAAGTAAATGATTTGACAAAATTCAATGAATTTATCAAACAGGATTTTGAAGGTTTCACGAAATGTATTGCGCATTGCGAAGCGGATATTGAACGTACGCCTTTACGAACAGTTTTGGAAAATAATCCGCAGAAAATTTTGATTATGATTGGTCCTGAAGGTGATTTTTCGAGAGATGAAATTTTCGCTGCAGAAGATCATAATTTTACAGGAATTAGTCTTGGACATCAACGTTTCCGTACTGAAACTGCAGCTTTACAAGCTGTTTTTGCTGTTGATTGGGGATTGAAATAATATAATTAAGAAAGTTGTTTCAAAAATGTCATTTCGAATGAAACGTAGTGAAATGAGAAATCTAAATTACAGATTTCTCCATGCGTCGAAATGACATGACTAATTTTAGTCTTTTGAAACAGCTTTTTTCTTTCATTCGAAAATAAATATCTTTATCAAAATTTAAAACTTATGAAAAAATTAGCACTTATTTTGGGATTATTCATCGGTAATTTTTCGGTTGCGCAAACTGTAAATGATGTTCCGATTAAAGATATCAATGTTGATTATGTACAGATTATTGGAACTGGGCGAGGTTTGAGTACAAAAATGAATATTCGATTGGATTTTGGACAAGAAACCAAATCTTTTTCACTGAAAAATGGTTTGAAAATAAAAGATGAACGCGGAATTTCAGTGAAATTCAATTCGATGATTGATGCGTTGAATTTTATGTCTGAAAACGGATATGAATTTCAGTTTGCCTACACATCAAAAGAAAATGATAACGATGCGCTTTATTATATTTTAAAGAGAAAAAAATAAAAAAATCCCCAACTTTCGTTGAGGATTCATATCAAGAGAAATTCTATTCTTAATTAATTTTTTGAGCAACGTAATCACTTTCGTTTCCTAAACGATCGACTGCTTTTAATGCAACTGCCGTTAAGCTTTTACCATCTTTGTGTTTCAAAATTGTTTGGTTTGTTTTGGTTTTATCCAAAATAGACGTTTCCCAATCGTTGTTGTAACGTGTGTATAAAATCCATTTCGAAACATTTGAATTCATTTTATAATCATTCCAATTCATCACAACTTCTGACGCTTTCATATTTACAGTCAAACTTGGTTTTACCAAACGATCTGCTTTTATCCAATTCATAGTTGGCACCAAAGCTTTAGCTTTGTATGGACCTTCTTTCAGATAACTCAACATCGAAGGATTTTTCGTTAATCCAGCAATACTCCAGTGAATAACACCCACATTGTTTTGTAAAATTTCTCCAGCCATTTTTACCTGATTTGTAATCTCAGTTGTTCTATCCGAAACTTTCACTTCTACAGTATTCAAACCTGGCCAAAGATGACGATTATGTGTGTTTTCTGATTTCCACCATTCTAATAATTTCGGAAAACTTTGTCCTGTCGAATTAATTGGCCAATACAATTGTGGCGAAAAATAATCAACCCAACCTTTGTTCAACCATAATTTTGCATCTGCATACAATTCATCATATTGCGAAGAACCTGTAATTCCAGCAGGATAACCTGGTTTCCAAATTCCAAAAGGACTAATTCCAAATTTTACAAAAGGTTTTTCTGCTTTGATTTCTTTGTAAATTCTTTCGATAATTGTATTCACATTTTGACGACGCCAATCTGCTCTCGACAACATTCCTCCATTATTCTTGTAAACATTCCAAGTTGAATTATCTGGAAAATCTGCACCACCATTATACGATGCATATGGATAGAAATAATCATCAAAATGAACACCATCAATATCATAACGCGAAACGATATCACGAACAACTTCCGAAACGTGATCTTGCGTTTTTTTGTCAGCAGGATCAAACCAATACATGCCATTTTTCAATCTCACCACATTACTTGGCGATCTTTTCACCATCGATTCGTTTGTCACTGGACCTCCACTACTGTGATGCGCTCTGTAAGGATTTAACCAAACATGCAACTCAATTCCACGTTTGTGTGCTTCTTCCACCCAAAATTCTAACGGGTCATAATATGGCGAAGGCGCCTTACCTTCTTCTCCAGTTAAGAAGTAAGACCAAGGCTCAAAATTACTTTTATACAAAGCATCTGCCGCTGGGCGAACCTGAAAAATAACAGCATTAAAATTGTTTGCTTCTAACATATCCAACAACTTTATTGCTTCATCTTTTTGTTGCGTTGTTGTCAAATCTTTTTTAGAAGGCCAGTTAATATTTGCAACAGAAGCTACCCAAGCTGCACGAAACTCACGATTTACTTCAGGTAGTTTTACTGTAAAAACTTCATCTTTCTTGTTCGGAAGTTCAGTTTTTGGTGTAGTAGGAATAGTTGTTTGCGTAGATTCTACAGGTTTTGTAGGCTGTTTTGATTCTACTTTTTTATAAACTATTTTTTTCGAATTTTTATTTGAAGCACACGAAGATAAGCCAATTGTAGCTATTCCGAAACACATCAAAATATATTTAAAATTAATTTTCATTCGTTGAAATATGTATTTTTAGCGTTACAAAATTAGTAATAAAGCTTTATTAATCCAGATTTTATCAAATATTTAGGATATCTAGATTTTCCTTCTCTATTAAATTTACGAAATTTTTCGCTTCAAAAAGTGTTTTATAAATTTTATTCTTTATATTTTTGCATTCATCTATAATTGATAAAAATATGTTTCTAATTATATGTTTTGGTGTATTGATTATTTGTCTAAATGTTATTTTACAATCAACTGTTACAGTTTATTCGCTAAAATATCTGCATAAATTTAATCTCAAAAAACAACGATTAACGTTTAGTGAAGTGCTTTGGCAAATGGCAATTTCAGTATCTTTCTTGACTTTATTGCACGGTGCACAATGTACAATTTGGGCGGCTACTTTTTATTTCAATCCAAATATTGACAATTTGTATAGTTTTCAAGAAGCAATCTATTTTTCATTAATCACTTTTACAACCGTTGGTTACGGTGATGTTGTGATTGATAGTGAATGGAAAATTATGGCTGGATTAGAAGCTATAAACGGAATTATGATGGTAGGCTGGTCAACTGCGTTGATGTTTTCTTACCTACAAATTATCTTAAAGAAGAATATTACTCAATAAAAAAATCCCTTCAATAAACGAAGGGATTTTTTATTAATATTTATTTTTTTCCAAATTAACTTTCAATTCTTTGTAATAATCTGGCGCATTTGCATCTTTTTCTAAAGCTGTATTAACCCATTTCAACGCTTGATTTCGATCCAATTTATTCGAATAATAGAAGTTTGCTGAATTGTAAAAATCTCTTGCAGAAGAATTTTCATTCAATTGATCTCCAATCATTTTTAAAACTTCGTTAATTGTATTCGTTTCAATATCCAAAACAACCGTTGTGTTATCCCAAGCTAATACCAAATTCGCTGATTTTTGCGTCACATTTGTAAAACGAATCTCAAACGTTTCTGTCTTGTTCATCGATTTTGTTGACGGAGCTTTCACTTTCAAAGCGATATTCGACTCCTTCCACTCTTTCGGATTTCCCCAGTTTTTCGTGTCTTTGTAAAAAATTACCTCCCACTCCTCTTTATTCGGAATGCTATACAACGCATATTCGCCAGCAGCCAACTCTTGTCCATTCACTTTGATTGGTTTATCAAATTTGATGACCGTATTTTCATTCGCACCAGTTCGCCAAACTTCTCCATTCGGTACCAATTTTCCAAATACTTTTCTTCCGTTTACATTTGGTCGATTATATTCAACTTCAAATTCTGTTAAACCTACTTTTTGTTCAACTTCAGCATGAGAACTTACCGCGGGAAATTTCATTTGAGCAAAAGCACAACTTCCTATTAACAAAGCTAAAACTGTTGATGTTATTTTCATATAATTATTTCTTATTCTTTATTTTATCTGTTTTTTTATCGTATCCATACGGACAATGTTTGCATCCACTTTTACAATAATACCCTCTTTTTTTTAGATATTGTGCAGTAAAAATTCTAAACCCCTCTGGGGATAAATAAAAATCGCCTTCCTGAAACTTGCTCACTTCTTTTTTTTTTACTTTAAATCTCTAATTTACAAATTCAATTCATACTTCGGTTAATTCCTTCACTAAAACATAAATTATCTAAATTTCTTCTAAACATTAACTGTATTTAGGCAATAATCTTAATTTTGTTGTCAAATTATAATTTCAATGTTTGTAGTTGCCTTAAGTTGGTTATTTCGGAAAAATTTTGTTGCCATGGCTATTTTCCCTTTTATTTTACTAAGAAATAAAGAAGATAAAAATGATTTAAACTTAGTTCATCACGAAAGAATTCATATTATCCAACAGATAGAGATGCTTGTTTTACCATTCTTTATTTGGTACTTGACAGAATATGCCATTCGATTGATTCAATATCGCGATCAACACAAAGCATATCGCAATATTAGTTTTGAGCGTGAAGCTTATGCAAACGAACACAATTTGAATTATTTAAAAAAACGAAAATTTTATAATTTTCTAAAATATATCTAAATGATTTGGAACGATTTTAAAGCTCAAATTCAAAACATTGACATCAAACATTTAACTTCTCAAAATATTCAACTTTCTATATTAAGAGAAGATTTGATTCATCCAGAAATCTCTGGAAACAAATACCGAAAACTGAAATATAATTTTATTGAAGCTGAAAAACTCGGTTTCAAGAAATTGATAACATTTGGTGGCGCTTTTTCCAATCATATTGCAGCAACGGCGGCAGCTGGTCAACTTCATCATTTCGAAACTATCGGTATAATTCGTGGAGAAGAATTAAGTGATAAAATCGATGAAAATCCTACGTTACGTTTTGCTCAAAAATGTGGAATGCAATTGCATTTTATTTCCAGAGAAGATTATCGAAAAAAAGATGAAGTAGAATTTATTAATCATTTAAACACTAAATATCCAAACACTTACGTTATTCCAGAAGGAGGCACAAATGATTTTGCTATAAAAGGTTGCGAAGAAATTCTGTACGATGATTGTTTCGAATATGATTTTATTGCTTCGGCAATCGGAACTTGCGGAACAATTGCTGGATTGATTGAAAGTTCGAAACCTCATCAAAAAATTTTAGGTTTTCCGAGTTTAAAGGGAGATTTTATCCAAAATGAAATCGAAAAATTGACAAATAAAACCAATTTTACTATTTTTAATGATTATCATTTTGGCGGATATGGGAAAGTTTCGGATGAATTAATTACTTTTGTAAATGATTTCAAGCGAATTAACCATATTCAATTGGATCCTATTTACACTGGAAAAATGGTTTTTGGTATTTTTAAATTAATTAAAAATCATTATTTTAGTGATAATTCTAAAATTCTTTTGGTTCATACAGGCGGATTGCAAGGAATTGAAGGAATGAACAAACTTTTAAAGAAGAAGAACAAAAATATTATAGAATGAAAAAATTGTTATACGTTTTTAGCTTAGTGTTGACGATTTCGACGCAAGCACAAGAAAGTAGAGACATAACTTACATTCGAAAACATGCTATTTTAGCTGTTGAAGAAATGCAACTTTACAAAGTTCCGGCAAGTATTACGTTAGCACAAGGATTATTGGAAACTGGAGGCGGACAAAGTAAATTAGCCGATCAAGCCAATAATCATTTTGGAATAAAATGTAAAGGTCCTGAAGAATGGTCGTTGGATAAACCTCGTATTTATCACGATGATGATGCGAAAGGTGAATGTTTTAGAAAATATTCTTCAGTTGAAGAAAGTTATAGAGATCATTCTAAATTTTTAGCTTTAAGACCTTATTACAAAGCTTTATTTTTCTTAGATCCAACAGATTATAACGCTTGGGCAAATGGTCTGAAAAAATCTGGCTATGCAACTGATCCAAAATATGCTTCAAAATTAATTTCGAGAATTGAGAAATATAATTTAGATCAATTTGATAAGATTTCTCCAGAAGAAGTTTATACAAAATTGTATACATTATACAACAATCAGGATGATATGATGATGGCAAATAATTCATCGAAATCTAAAACGAAGAAAGAATCTAAAACAATCAAAGAAGAAATTGCATTAGCGTCTTATCAACCAAATAATAATAGTATAGAGAAAAATGAGCCTAGTGTAAATAACAAAACAATTGCTTACGAAACTCGTCCTCAAAATCCTACAACTCGCATTAAAAATCACAAGAATAATATTCCTTATATTGTTGCTCAAGCGGGAGAAACAATTGCGACTATTTCTAAAACATACAACAAAGTTCCTTCGGATATTGCGAATTTCAATGAAATACAAATGGGTTCTAAATTGAAAGATGGACAAATTGTATTTTTCGGAAAAAAGAAAACAAAAGGTTCTGATTATTCATACAAAGTACAAGAAGGTGATGATATGTACACGATTTCGCAACGTTTTGGTGTAAAAGTAAACAACCTATATAAACTAAATCGTATGGAACCAGGTGAACAGCCAAGAGTTGGACAACGAATTAATTTGAAAACAAAAGTTAGAGCATAATGAGCTCAATAATAAAAAAAAGCTTCCAAATGGAAGCTTTTTTTATTTCATCATTTTGAGAATATCAACCAATTGTTGATTGATTCCTCCTGTTTGATAATCCATCGGTGCAGGCGCGCGATCAATCATAATATTTCCTTCTTTGTCTAAAATAATAAAAGTCGGAATGTATTCTATCTTATAATCAAAGCCAAAGTTATCTTCTCTTCCTGCAAATAACTGTACACCAGACATCTGATTTTCTCTGACCATTTTCTCCCAAACTGGCTTATCTTCTAATTTATCCAAAGAAACACTTACAAAATGAATTGGCGCATCATGAAATTGTTTTTCCAATTCTTTCATAAATGGAATTTGCAGTTTACAAGGTCCACACCATGTTGCCCAAATATCCATATACACGTATTTTCCTTTGAAATCTGATAAGTCAAATCGTTTTCCGTTGATATCAGCCAAAGAAAAATCAGGAGCTTTTATCAATTCTTTCGGAATTTCAGATTCTGGTGATTCTTTTTTTGCAACAGAATCAATCTTTTCTATTTCAGCAGATTCTTCAATTTTTTGTTCGGATTTATTACAACTAAAAAATGTAAAAAACATTGATAGTAATAGTAGTTTCGTTTTCATTTTATTTTTCAAATAAGTATTAAAAAACTTGATAATATCTATAAGTCTTTCGTCAAAAATAAACATTTAAACGTTAGCAATTTCATAAAATACCTCAATTCACTTGACAAAGGGGTATCTGACATCGTATATTTGCAAAAAATTGTACAATTATGAAAATGAAAACCTCCGATTTCGACTTTACTTTACCTGAAGAACTTTTAGCAGATCGCCCTTCTGAAAACAGAGACGAAGCTCGCTTAATGGTTGTTCACCGTGACACCGGAGAAATTGAACATAGACAATTTAAAGATCTTATCGAGTATTTCGACGAAGGAGATGTAATGATTCGTAACAATACGAAAGTTTTCCCTGCTCGTTTGATGGGTAACAAAGAGAAAACTGGTGCTCAAATCGAAGTTTTCTTGCTAAGAGAATTAGATGCTGAGACTCGTTTATGGGATGTTTTGGTTGATCCAGCGCGTAAAATTCGTATCGGAAATAAATTATTCTTCGATAATGATGATACATTAGTTGCAGAGGTTGTTGACAATACAACTTCTCGTGGACGTACTTTACGTTTCTTATTTGATGGATCTTACGAAGAATTCCGTGCAAAATTGAAAGAATTAGGAGAAACTCCACTTCCAAAATATATTTTACGTGATGTTGAACCAGAAGATGCAGAGCGTTACCAAACAATTTATGCAAAACACGAAGGAGCTGTTGCTGCACCAACAGCTGGTTTACACTTTTCTAAACACTTATTAAAACGTTTAGAAATTAAAGGTGTTGATTTTGCTGAATTAACATTACACATTGGTTTAGGAACTTTTCAAGCTGTAGAGGTTGAAGATTTATCTAAACACAAAATGGAGTCTGAGCAAGTTATTATTCCTCAAGAATCTGCTGATCTTGTAAATCGTGCAATTGACGAGAAGAAAAAAGTTTGTGCTATTGGTACAACTTCTATGCGTTCTATCGAATCTTCTGTTTCTGCAGATGGTCATTTAAATGCATTTGATGGTTGGACGAACAAATTTATTCACCCACCATACGATTTCTCTATTGCAAATTGTATGATTACAAACTTCCACACACCAAAATCTACATTAATCATGATGATTTCTGCGTTTGCTGGACACGATTTAACAATGAAAGCATACAACGAAGCTGTAAAAGAAGGATACAAATTCTACTCTTACGGAGATGCAATGTTAATCTTATAAGACAAGTTTGAGTACAACAAAAAAAGATATACGAAAGCTTTCACAAGCTGAGATTGAAGATTATTTCAAAGAGATTGGAGAAAAATCATTCCGCGCAAAACAAGTGTACGAATGGTTATGGAAAAAGAATGCGCATCAATTTGATGACATGACGAATATCTCAAAAGCTCTACGTGAGCAATTGGGAGAATCTTTCCAAATTCAACCTGTTGAAGTTGATCTTCTACAAAAATCTAACGACGGAACCATCAAGAATGCGGTTAAACTTCATGATGGTAACGTTGTGGAATCTGTTTTAATTCCGACTGATTCTCGCACAACTGCATGCGTTTCTTCGCAAGTTGGTTGTAGCTTGGATTGTACTTTTTGTGCAACAGCGCAATTAAAACGTATGCGTAACTTAACAGCTGCCGAAATCGTCGATCAAGTTGTGATTATCGATGAAGAAAGTAAACGTTATTTCAATCGTCCTTTAAGCAATATCGTATTTATGGGAATGGGAGAACCTTTGTTAAATTATAACGAAGTAATTTCTGCCATCAAAAAAATCACATTGCCAGAAGGACTAGGAATGGCTCCAAGACGAATTACAGTTTCTACTTCGGGAATTCCTAAAATGATTGAAAAACTGGCTGACGAAGATTTACGTGTTAACCTTGCGGTATCTTTACATTCGGCTCGAGAAGAAGTTCGTAATGTGATTATGCCTTTTTCTGTTAAATTTCCGTTGACGGATTTAATGGATAGTCTTCAATATTGGTACCAACAAACAGGTTTACGAATTACGTTCGAATATATTGTTTGGGGCGGTGTTAATGATAAAAAAGAAGATATCGATGCATTGGTAAAATTCTGTCGAAAAATTCCTTCTAAAGTGAATATTATCGAATATAATTCGATTGATGACGGAATCTACAAACAAGCATCAGAAGAAGCAGTTAACAATTATATCAAAGCTTTAGAATCCAACAATATTGTGGTAAATGTACGTCGTAGTCGCGGAAAAGATATTGATGCAGCTTGCGGACAATTAGCCAATAAAACTGGAAATGATTAAAACATAATCAAATGAAATATTTAGCCATATTTTTATTTTTGATTCTGACTAAATTCTCTTTCGCGCAAATAGTAGAAAACATCGATACAATTTCTATTGATGATTATAAAATGGAAAGTATCAACTTACCGCCTACTTTGAACGAAATTTCGACTTTAGAATATGAAAAAGAAGATAAAAATGTGGCTTCTTTTTGGGGTTTAAACGATTCTGATTCCAAACCAGAATTGTATCGTTTTGATGCAAAAACAGGTAAAATTATCAATACTATTTTCATCACAAATGCTCCAAATATCGATTGGGAAGAAATGTCTTCGGATGATAATCGAATTTATTTTGCTGATTTTGGAAATAATTTGGGCAAACGAAAAGATTTAGCCATTTATTTTATCCAGAAATCAAACATCGATTATTCAAAATCTTATCAGCAATTAAAAGCTGAAAAAATAGAATTTTATTATCCAGAACAAGAAACTTTTCAGTTCAAAAATATGACGACAAATTGGGACGCAGAAGCATTTTTTGTCTACCAAAATCAATTGCATATTTTTACAAAAGAATGGTCAAATATGTCAACGTCTCATTATGTTGTTCCTATTGACTCTTCTAAAAAACACGCAGCCAAAAAGTTAGAAACTTTTCCTACAAATTACGCTGTAGCTGCTGCTTATATCGATGCTGATGTAAATAGTTCTACCAAAGGAATTTATCTATTGGGCTACACAAAAGAAGCGTTAACTTTTATCAATTGGTTCGATTTGCCAAAAGATAACAATCAGTTATTCTTCACTTCTCAAGTTAAAAAAATAAGTTTACCTTTGGGCTTCACGACACAGTTGGGACAATTGGAAGGTATTTCAGTTTTGCCAACCGAAAACAAAATTTGTTTTAGCGGAGAGGAATTTAACTATAAAGGATTCTATGCAAAACAGGTTGTACATTGCATCAATAATTTTACGAATTAAAAAAATAAATTTTGGGTAACACGGTAGATTTGATTAAAGCTCCGATCGCGGAGGAAATGAAATTGTTTGAACAGAAATTCTTCGAATCGATGAAGAGTAATGTTTCGCTTCTTGACCGTATTTCCAATTATATCGTGCGCAGAAAAGGAAAACAAATGCGTCCGATGTTTGTATTTTTAACTGCAAAATTAAATGGCGAAGTACAAGAACGTACCTATCGTGCAGCTTCTTTTATCGAGCTTATTCACACCGCAACTTTAGTACACGATGATGTAGTGGATGATAGTACATTGCGTCGTGGTTTCTTTTCACTTAATGCGATTTGGAAGAATAAAGTAGCTATTTTGGTGGGAGATTATTTTTTGTCAAAGACCTTAATTATTTCGACTAAAAACAAAGATTTTGATTTACTTGAAGTTGTTTCGGTTGCGATACAGGAAATTTCGGAAGGTGAATTATTGCAAATCGAAAAAGCGCGAAAACTTGATATTACAGAAGATGTATACTTCGAGATTATTCGAATGAAAACGGCAACGCTTATCGCAGCTTGTTGTGAGGCTGGAGCACGTTCTGTTGGTTGTTCGGAAGAAGTAGCGAAAAAAATGCATCGTTTTGGTGAATTGGTTGGAATTGCCTTTCAGATTAAAGATGATTTGTTTGATTATACCACTTCTAATGCAATTGGAAAGCCTGTCGGAATTGACATCAAAGAACAAAAAATGACGTTACCGTTGATTTATTCAATCAATACAGCGAATGAAAAAGACAAAAAATGGTTGATTAATTCGGTAAAACGTTACAACAATGACAAAAAACGTGTACGAGAAATTATTCAGTATGTAAAAGATCACGGCGGAATTGAGTACACGCAAAAAATGATGAAACAATATAGCCAAGAGGCTTTAGATATACTATACGAATTCCCAGAAAGTGAATTTCGAAATTCATTGGAAACAATGGTGAAATACGTTATCGAAAGAGAAAAATAACAAAAGGACTTCTAATTGAAGCACTACTTAAAAGATTTATTTAGCTGATTTTTAGTTATTTAAACCTTTTTATTTATTACAATGTAATTACATTTGTAAACACTTTCTTAGAATTAATTATGTTTTAATATTACTATTGAACAAATATACAAAAAATATAGAATATTATTATTCAGATCATTTTAAGTGGCTGATAAAATATTGTTGAAAATAAATTTGTATATATAAAATAATATCACTAATTTTGCATAATCTTAATTTTAACATTTTTGGCACACCTTTTGTATATCTCTTATCAAATATTAAAAATTAGAGAGAATGGAGGGAAACCAGTATTTTATGTTAAATCAAAGAGATTTAGAGCAGTTATTAAAGGATGTAATTATTGAACACTTTGAAAGCAAGTTTCAAATGTTAGAAGATTATATAACAAAACCTTTAAGTACTTCAATTGCTACTGAAGAACAAAAGTATACGAGAAGACAAATTCAAGATATTTTTGGTATAACTTATCAAACTGTTATTAATTGGGAAAAACAAGGCGATTTAAACGCTTTATCTGAGTTTAGTAATGGAGGTAGAATTAGGTATTTTTATACTTATGAAAATGTCAAAAAATTAAGTAATATCAAATCTGTTAAAAACAATCATTTACTATCTGCCTAATAGTAAATATTTTATATAGAAATAAAAGAAAATAAAAATCGTATTGAAGCATAGATGGGTATATCCAATTGCTTGTATTTAAATTGATTATAGATTCAATTTATTTTCTTTTATAAATGTATTATTTATAGAGGTGCTTTAGTTACTTGAATATAGTAATTACTTACTCAGTTATTCTATATTATTTTTGAGGATTTTTTTCTCAAATCAAAGCTGTTATTTCTTAATAGCTATTTTTTTACCTACACTTTTTAAAGTAAAACAAGAATAGACATAGGTTTCCTATTGTGTAGGGGGATTCCTATGTTTAAAAAACACAAATATGAAAAAAATAAAAAAAATTAATGGGAGATATTCTCCTAAACATGGTTGGAAAATGGTTATTTCTAAAATGATATATGATTATGTTATTAGCTATAAAAACATATTTCCTGAAAATTTAAAATGGGATGAGTTGTTATATATCATTAGTAGAATGGAGTATAAAATTTTTTCTAAAAAATATAGAGATTTATCAGATGATTATATTCCATTTCCATCGGATGAATTAAAGAGTTATAGAGGAGATTATAATCAGTATTTGAAATTTCTATCAAAAATAAGAATTTTAAAAAAGCTAAATTACTCAACGGATCAAAACCAATGTACCAAATATAAATTTGATTATAAAAAGGCTTATTATTTAGGCTATAGGACTTTTGATTTAGAGAATATTGAAATTAAAAGAAGTATTAGACGACAAAAAAGTGATTATTTATTTCAAGGTTATAAAGATAAAGATGTTGAGCATTTGACAAAATGGTTTGATGATGATTTGCAATTTGACGAAAAAAAATGTTCGCAATTATTGCCATCCATATTGACAAAAAAAGGTATAACGTATAATGAAAATGATGATGATTCAGTTACAATAAGAAAATACTTAAGAATTCAAAGTTATAATAGAAGTGCAGGGGAATTAACACATAAAAACTTTAGAATGTCGCGAAATAAGGATTCCGATAATAGATTACATACTAATTTGACGAATCTATCTAAAAAATTAAGACAATTTGTAAAATATAAAGGAGAAACATTACATAGCTTGGACATAAAAAATTCGCAACCATTTTTCATAATAGCATTAATAGAAGGATTGATAAATAAGAATAATAATATAATAAGAAATATAAATAAAGTATACGGTAATAATAATAATGGTATAATCTCGACAATATCTTCTACATTCCTTTCTGATAAAGGGTTTCAAGAAGAGTTTGAAATTTTAAGAAAATGGATTTTAGAAGGCGTTTTTTATGATGAAATTATAGGGATTTATAACCTTCAAAAAGCAAAAAATGGAATGTATGAAGTTAAAGTTTATATAGAGAATAAAACGAAAACGAAAACGAAAACAGAGTATGTTGAGTCTATTAGAGAGGCTTCTAAGAGACTTACTCTAAGATTGCTTTATACGCCTGCTAAAAAGAAAGATGAGCACTATAAGGCGTTTAAAAGTAGGTTTCCTAAAATTTGTGATTTTTTTGTTTTCTTAAAAAATTATTCAGGTGGAAAAAAGAATAGTTATAAAAAATTTCCAAAACTTTTACAACATATAGAAGCTGATTGTATTATTGATAATGTTACAAAGAAAATTGCGAAAAAACATCCTCATGCTCCTATATTTACTGTACATGATTCTATTGTTACAACTGAAGAATATATTGATGAATTTCAAGATTTGATGTATAACTATATATCTGAATATACAAATGGCTTAATACCAAAATTAAGTAAAGAATGTTGGTGTGCTGATGATGATATTACTGATTCTTATTTAGAAGCGGCATAGAATATAAAAATCTCGACTTTTAGGAGTTGAGATTTTTTTATTTAATATTATTTCTCTTAATATTTTCAAACAATTCTGATAATTCTAAATCTAAAGCAAAGGCTATAATAGAAATAGTGACAATATTTGGCTTAACAACTCCTTTCTCTATTTTATAGAGGTATTGCCTGTCTTTGCCAACCATCAAAGCTAATTCCGTTTGAGTAAGTTTCTTTAATTTTCTGAACTTTCTTATCTCTTCGCCAATAAGTTTAGGGATAGTTGTATTAATATTTTTTAACTCACTTTCCATTTATACGAAAATGAATCAAAAAATACTACATTTTGTAACCTTAAATTACTGCATTTTAATATATTTGTATTATTAATCAATAAGCTATAATTAATAATTTAAACAGATTACGTTAAACCGTAATTTATATTAATTAACTAATTATAAGTTTGCTAATTACAAATTGAATACTATGAGAAGGGCTTTATTAATTATTTCAATACTTTTCATTATAAGTGTAAACGCTCAGGTTACTCCTTACAGTAATCCTTACTCTTATGATGATTTAGATGTAGTTGATAATACAAGATTGGTAAAAGGTATGAATTTAGTTAAAACGAGTTGTAATCTTCCCTAAAAACCGGACCGTTTAAAAATATAGTTTATT
>NZ_JAOCHX010000100.1:0-1831 GCF_029843245.1 Empedobacter sp. GD03739
GTTTAGCAAAAGTAGAATTGTATATTTACACATAAAATGATAACCATCATATTAAAATATATTTAACATGTTAAAATATAAAGTGCATATCTATGAATATCAGAACTTAACATTATTATCTATTCAAATAAACAATTGATATTTAGCATTATTGACTCGATTTTAGCTTGTAAAGCTAAGTATAGAAAAAGAATGAAGAAAAACGGCATTAAAACTCTCTCGTAAAAAAAAGGTTTGAATGATTTTAGCTCGTTTAAGTAATAAGCAGTAAACTAAAAGTGAAAATAAGAGAAAGAAAATAAATAAAACTTTTTATACAAACATTTTAATTTTTACTACAGAAATGATTAGACGATGATGATTTGCTGATTAAAACAAAGCAACAGCAGGTACTTTGTGGTTAACGACTCGGGAGGAATTTCGCGAAAGCGGAATTATTAGTATACGTTAAAATAAAAAAGTTTAAAATGGTTTTCGTAAATTTGAGAAGCAAGCTTCTCCTCTACTTCATTTATCAACCAAATAGATAGTACAACTATGAAAAAAATATTAGTTTGTTTAATTTTAGTGATGACGCAAATGAGTTATGGACAACAATTTTTGACTGCAGAACAATCGGATCCAAAGAATTTTAATTGGATAAAAGGGTTTCCACCTGCAAAAGAAGATATTTTGTCCGCTATAGATGGTAGCTTTTTTAACTTTCCAGCTTTACGATATAGCGTTTGTCATATGCGCGAATTTTTCCCAACTGTAAATGTCGCTTCGGCACAAGAAAACAGATATACTTGGAAAACTAAATTGGATCAATCCATTGATAATGTGACTTTCACTCCTTTAGAAAGTAAAAAAACTATGACATGGAAAGAATCTTTGCAAAAAAATTATACCGATGGAATTATTGTTTTACACAAAGGTGCTATTGTTTATGAGAATTACTTTGGAGAACTAAACAAAAATGGAACTCATGCCTTGATGTCTGTGAGTAAAACCTTGACAGGAACTTTAGGCGGAATGTTAGTTGCCGAAGGTATTCTAGATGAGAATAAAAAATGTAGTGATTATATTCCTGAATTGAAAACCTCAGCTTTTGGTGATGCTACGATTCGTCAAGTTTTGGATATGACAACTGCTTTGCAATATAGTGAAGATTACAGCGATCCGAATGCTGAAGTGTGGGCTTTTTCGGCTGCTGGAAATCCTTTTCCTAAACCTGCTAATTATAATGGACCTACAAATTATTATGATTATTTGAAAACAGTCAAGAAAAATGGTAAACATGGTGAAGCTTTTGGTTATAAAACGGTGAATACTGATGTGATGGGTTGGATTATTACAAAAGTATTGAATAAACCTTTGGCTCAAATTCTATCTGAAAAATTTTGGGAACCATTGGGAACAAACTTTGATGGATATTACCAGATTGATGGTGCTGGAATTGCTTTTGCAGGAGGTGGTTTTAATGCAAACCTTCGAGATTTAGCGATGTTTGGAGAAATGATAAGAAACAATGGTTACTTTAATAATCATCAAATTTTGCCTAAAAAATTGGTTGAGGAAATCAAAAAAGGAGGAAATCAAAAAGCTTTTGAAAAGGCAAATTATAAACTTCTAAAAGGCTGGAGCTACAAAGATATGTGGTGGGTAACGAATAATGAGCATCAAGCATTTATGGCGCGTGGCGTTCATGGTCAAGCGATTTATGTTGATCCAAAAGCGGAAATGGTTATTGTGCGATTTGCTTCCAATCCGGTTGCATCGAATAGTGCGAACGACCCGTATTCGTTACCAGCTTATCATGCTGTTGCAAAATATTTATTGACTAAATAAC
>NZ_JAOCHX010000101.1:0-1718 GCF_029843245.1 Empedobacter sp. GD03739
GAATCCGTCTCACAACTGAGGCGGATTTTTTTTTGGTTATTATTGAGGGTTTTCTTATATTTATATCTGATAATCAGAAAGTTGTTTATGAATTTTAAGCATTACAATCAAAATCAGTTGGTTTTGTTTCCTTATAGTTTTGAGGATTTGATTCCCGAAAATCATCCTGTTCGGATCGTTAATGATATTTTGGAGAAGGTAAACATT
This sequence comes from Empedobacter sp. GD03739, assembly GCF_029843245.1. Lineage (NCBI taxonomy): Bacteria > Pseudomonadati > Bacteroidota > Flavobacteriia > Flavobacteriales > Weeksellaceae > Empedobacter > Empedobacter sp. GD03739. The sequence continues at coordinate 208 of NZ_JAOCHX010000101.1, forward strand.
GACCCGCTCCTGAAAGCTTACAGCAAAGAAGGAAATCCCAGTTATCATCCCGTGATGATGCTCAAGGTGATGGTTTTTGCGTATATGAACAATATTTATTCATCGCGGAAAATCGAAAAAGCGCTTCGTGAAAACATCAACTTCATGTGGCTCTCCAACATGAGCATCGTGGATCACAATACCGTGAACCGTTTTCGTACCCATAAACTTGAAGCCGCCTTCAAAAATATTTTCTCACAGGTGGTTTTGCTTTTGGCAGAAGAAGGTTTGGTGAGCCTGAAACAGGTGTTTGTAGACGGAACCAAAATTGAAGCACAGGCGGGTCGCTACACTTTTGTCTGGGCAAATGCCATCAAAACCAACAAAGAAAAAATGCTTCGTCAGCTGGAAGAGCTCTGGAAATACGCTCAAAGTGTGGCAAAGGAAGAAGATAAAGACCCTGCACCGCCGGAGTTCAAAGAGATCAGCAAAGAAAAAATCCGGCAAACGGCAGAAAATATCAATGCCAAATTAAAAGGCAGCGGGGGTAAAACCGATTCCGACAAAAAAGCCAAAGCCAAACTGAATTACATTAAAAAAAATTTTGAGAAAAACCTCGATAAATACGAAGCTCAGGAAGCTATTTTAGCAGAGCGGAATTCCTACAGCAAGACCGATGAAGATGCTACTTTCATGAGAATGAAGGACGATCACATGATGAATGGACAGCTCAAACCGGCTTATAATGCACAGATTTCCACAGAGAATCAAATCATCGTCAATTATACCATCCATCAGCAAACCAATGATATCAATACTTTGGAGCGTCATTTGGAAAATTTTGAGAAATTGTTTGGTAAAAAAAGAATGGAAGAGTTGGAAGAACTCACTGCTGATGCGGGGTACGGAAGCGAGCAGAACTACGAATTATTGGAACAGAACAATATTACACCATTTGTAAAATACAGTACTTTCGACAAAGAGCAGAATGCCCGTTATCAGGCGAAACACAAGATTTTCAGCAAAGAAAATCTGCATTACAACGGGGAAGACGATTTTTACGTTTGTCCGATGGGACAAAAGATGGAAAAAACGCACGAAAGCACGCGCAAAACCAAGACCGGTTATCCTCAAAAGCTCTCCCATTATCAGGCTAAAAACTGCGATGGATGCCCAATTAGAGGCGTTTGCCACAGTTCCAAAGAAAACCGAAGCATCGAACGGAACCATCATTTGGAAGATTACAAAGAGAAAATACGAAAACTTTTAAACAGTGAAAAAGGCATTAAAAAAAGAAAACAACGCTCGGTTGAAGTAGAACCTGTGTTTGCACATCTCAAACATTGCAATAATTTTAAGCGGTTTACCCTCAAAGGTCTGAAAAAAGTAGAATTGGAGTTCGGTTTACACGCTTTAGCACACAATCTAAGAAAGAAAGTTGCCTAAAGAGGACAACTTTTTCTATTTTCCAAAATAATATACATTTTACTGAAATAAAAAATCCGCCTCAAATTTTGTTGTGAGACGGATTC
>NZ_JAOCHX010000102.1:0-1495 GCF_029843245.1 Empedobacter sp. GD03739
AGTGGCTGGGCTTCTTTGTTTTCCGTCTGTCAGCAACATTTTTTGTCCTGCTGAATTGGTGGACAAGCAACACTTCCGTAGCTACAATAAACACAGCAGTCGCCTTGTTTTGGTTTTAGAACTTGTTTGCATTTTTCACATTCGTAAAAATATTGGCAAGCGTCTGTCGGCATTGTTTCTTCTTTCTTATGTCCGCAGTTGGGGCAAGTTATTGTTGATTGTAATTTGATTTCCATTTTAATTTTCTTTTTTGTCGGTTACAGAATATCCTGTTGAGTTTATTGCTTTTTCGATTTCAGAAATATTTGTTTTTGAGTTGTCAAATTCTATGATTGCATTTCCATTTTCATATGAAGCGTTTGAACTTATTATTCCTGTCAATTTATTTACTTCGTGATTTACGTTTTCTTCGCAACTCGCACAAGTCATTCCGCTAATCGTAAATTTTACTTTTTGAATATTGGATTTGTCCACTACTTTGATTTGCTTTTCTTTCTTTGGGTAGAAAATGCTTGAATAGTATGGAAAGGCAAGCATAACGATTGCAAATGCTGTTACAATTCCTAAAAACATTTTTGACTGAATGAATTTTGGTTTTTCTTCTGTCTCACAGTTGCAGTCAATTTGCTTTTTAGGTTTCAACTTTTGATACCAAGCAAAACCAAGAACCAAAATTGTCAAACCGATAAAATACGGTCTGAAAGGTTCGAGCCAAGAAAAAGTAGAAGCAAGTCCGCTTGTTCCTGCTACTAAAGCCAAGACTGGAGTAATACAACACAATGAAGCTGCAATTGCTGTTAAAAGTCCTGCTCCGATTAGTTTTTTGTCTGTTTTCATAATGTTTCTAAAATTTTGTTTTCGTCAAGTATTTTAAAAAACGGTTTCAGCATTTTTTCATACTCTTTTGTCAATGAGTAAAAAATGGTTTGTGCTTCTCGTTCGGTTTCAATTAGTTTTCGGTCTTTGAGTTTTCGCAAGTGTTGTGAAATTGCCGAAATTGTCATACCAAGAATGTCGCTCATATCACAAACACAGAGTCGTTTTTCTTCATATAATAGAAAGAGAATTTTCAGTCTTACGTTGTTTCCCGCTAATTCAAGTCCGTTCGATAAATAGTCAAACGAGCCGTTGAGTTCTGAAACTCGGTTTTTACAGCGATTTATTTGTTTAATGTCCGCTTGTTGTCGTATGCAAGAATTGTTGTCCATATTGCAAAGATAGTTAATTTGTTTATTTAAGCAATTACTAAAATACAAAATATCAAAAAGAACCCGATTTGTCTGTCGGGTTGTGTAGTCATAGCCTTGCCACTAACGGGAAACGCATTGGCGAAGTGGCGGATAAATTGGACAAAAAGTTCAATTTAGCGAGAACGTAGCCGATGTGTTTCCACAGAGCTAACTTACAAATAAAAAGCGAATGTGGAACACATTCGGCGGAATAAAATGCAGAAACTTTCAATTTAGCACTTAACCTGCCATTTTGCCAATGCGAT
>NZ_JAOCHX010000103.1:0-1258 GCF_029843245.1 Empedobacter sp. GD03739
TGTACTCTTCCCTTTGTTAGGTACATTCAAAAATAGAGTTTTTATTTAATAATTGATTATTTTTATTATAATTTTGTTTGAATGTAGGAAAATCTTGTTTTTTTTCATTATTTATTTTTCCATATTTCAACAAAAAATCTCTGGGAGTAAGGTATTGTAGCGCACTATGAGGTCGCTCATTATTATACATCCACATCCAAATTTCAGCATAATTTTTCATCTGTTTGATATTCTCAAAGAGATAAACGTTTAAAAATTCTGTTCGAAAAGTTCTGTTAAATCTTTCTACTAATGAGTTTTGTGTTGGTTTTCCTGGTTGAATATATTGTAGAACAATCTGATTTGATAGACACCAAATTTTTAATTTTTCTGCAATAAATTCTGGTCCATTATCTACTCTTATTTTATCAGGTTTTCCTCGCCATTCTACAAGTTGCTTTAGCTGTGAAATGACCTTTGATGAAGGTAAACTAGTGTCAATTGTAATGGTTAAAATTTCTCTATTAAAGTCATCTATAATATTCAAACTTCTTACTTTTTTACCACACTCTAAGGTGTCGTGCATAAAATCCATACTCCAAGTTACATTTGGGTAAATTGGTCGCAATAAAGGCTCTTTTACTCTTGCTGGAAGACGTTTTTTACGTTTACTTCTAAGATTTAATTTCAGAGAGGTATATATTCTGTAAACTCGTTTATGATTCCATCCAAATCCACGATTTCTCAGCCTGTGATACATCATCCAAAATCCCCATGTGTAGTGCTGCTCTGAAAGCAAAACTAATTCTTCCCTAATTTTATCATCCTCATTATTGGGTTTCTTTTTATAAAAATAAACCGAACTGGAAATGAGGAAAACTTTACACGCCTTACGAGTACTCATTGCGTATTGTGAGCTGCAATAAGTGACCAGTTCTCGTTTCTCAGAAGGCGTTAAAGCTTTTTTGAAATCACATCTTTCATCACAACATTTTCTAGCGTTAGTTCTGCTACAATCTTTTTGTACTGAGAGAGTTCTTTCTCCATTTCCTTCATTTTAGTGAGGTGTTGAACGTCCAATCCACCATATTTACTCTTCCAATTATAAAAAGTAGGTTGACTAATTCCATGATCACGACAAATTTCATTGACCGTTTTTCCAAAATTTTGTTCAGATAAGATCTTGATAATCTGAACTTCCGAATATTTACTGTTCTTCATAGTTTTATAAATTTATAAACTATAATTATAAATGACTCTAATTTTGGGGAAGCTTACA
>NZ_JAOCHX010000104.1:0-1250 GCF_029843245.1 Empedobacter sp. GD03739
ATTCACAAGCCTTTGTACGATAAAATGCATGAAAAACTCACCCAAAATAAAGCGTATCACCGCAGGTTAGTTAAACGTCGAAGTTCTACAGTAGAACCAGTTTTAGGAACGTTGATTAACTTCTTTAACTTAAAACGAATCAACAGCAGAGGAATGTCTAAAGCCAATAAACATGTACTAATGTCAAGTTTATCTTACAACTTGAAGAAATATCTACGCTTTACAGTCAAAAAATCAAGTGTTTTAGCCCAAGTTATTTATTTAAAACAAGGGAAGAACTACGCTTCTACAAAATCACTCCTTCACTCCTTAAAAAGAGAGTTTTTAAGCAAACCTAATTTTACATTAATATATTTTTCTAAAAATAAACCTCGCTTAAAAAGGCTTAAACGAGGTCATATATTCTGTTTTTTACTGTAAATTGGAGTTGTGCAACAGTTACCGATGTTGTACGTAGTTTTTACTTAATTTTCACATATAAATCTATCAAATATTCATATTTATAATTTTTCAAATCTGATAAATATCTGTTTGAATATATTGTGTCTTTTGTGATTTTTTCTAAATGAAATGGTACTTTTTTCATTTCATTTACATCAATATTCATTTTTTTATAACGATCAAGATTTTTTTCAAGAGTGAAATGTCTTGCATAATCAATTTCGTTATAATCTAACTCAATATATTTATTATGATTATCTTCAATTAATTTCCAAGTTCCTTTCAAAGTTTTTTTACTTTTTTTATCCAATATTAAGAAGTTTTTATTGGGAAAGAATGTATATTCAATATCAGTTAGATGTTTATTAGTACAACAAATAATATTTACTTTTTTTTCAGTTTCAGAATTTATACTTTTTAAGTATTTAAATTCTTCATCGCTTAAAGTTTTTTCAGTGACAATTGAGTCAATTTCTTCTGAATAATCAGAAGAAAAGGTTTTGTAAAAATTCCAAGTTCCATAAATAAGTTTTTCTTCCTGATTATAATTATTATTAAAGCCGAAAAGAAAAAATAAAATTATAGGGACAAATATTAACTTTCTCATTTGATGTTAAAATTACGTACAACGGGCCGCGGCTTGGCGAAGTGCGGGCTAAAATGGACTGAAAGTTCAATTTAGACTAAACGTAGCCGATGCTTTTTTCGGATTGTTAAATTACAAAAATAATCAATACGAAAAAGCAGCGGCGGCTAAATATTTTAAATCTTCCAACTTGCGTTTAACCCCGCCATTTTGCAAAACCCTT
>NZ_JAOCHX010000105.1:0-1142 GCF_029843245.1 Empedobacter sp. GD03739
CAGCAGTAATTTTACAATTACTGCTTTTTTTGTGGTTGTACTTGTGCATTTTCTGTTGTTTTATGCGATTTTTGGATGCAATGAAGCACAAGTTCCCTTACCCGTAAAAGTTAATTCACAGAAGAAAGTGTGTTTTCAATAAGATAAGCTTTTGGTGGACCTCGCTGCCCAAAAACGTGCAACGTAACAAGATTTCCAACTTTACAACAATAACATTTTCGATGTTGAGTTTTAAGTTCTACACTTGACCTTAAAACGTTTAACTCTTTTTGTAATTGTTGTAATTTCCCGCGTTTCCAATTGCTGCTTAAAATGCCGTAATGGCGTATGCGCACAAAGCGTTTGGGTAAAATATGAAGACTAAAGCGCCTTGTAAACTCTTCGTTTTTTAAAGTAAGCTGCTTGGTTTTACTTCCATCTCTATAATCTTTATAGCTAATGGTAACTTCTTGATTGGTTACGTTTTTAATTCTATGGTTACTGATGGCAACTTTATGGGTGTATCTTCCTAAATATTCTATTACTTGCTTTGGACCGGCAAAAGGGCGTTTGGCATAAACCACCCAATTCTTTTCAAACAAACTTTGGATGACAGTTGTATCAGCAAGCTTTTCTTTGCGTAAAAAAGCTACGTATTTTGCTCGAAAAACCTTACTCAAGGCTTTCACTGCAAATAAATATTTATCGGTTTTTATCTTGCGTTTCCATTTACCGTTGGCATCAATTCCACCACCAGGAACAATGCAATGTAAATGTGGATGTAAACTCAAATTTTGTCCCCACGTATGTAAAATAGCAATCATTCCTAGTTGGAATCCTTCCGTTTTTCCGAATTGATTTAATGTGGTCCAAACCGAATCAAACAAAATTTTATAAACGATTTTTGGATGTGAAATCGCCAAACCATTAAGCGTATCGGGCAAAGTAAATACCAAATGATAATATGAACAAGGTAGCAGATCCTGTTCACGAGCTTGTATCCATTCTTCGCGTTGATGGCCTTGACATTTCGGACAATGACGATTGCGGCAACTGTTGTAACTAATACGGATGTTTCCACACTCATCGCACGCATCTACATGGCCGCCTAAAGCAGCTGTTCTGCATAGGGTCAATGCTCTTAACGTTTTCTCTTGATGAAC
>NZ_JAOCHX010000106.1:0-1103 GCF_029843245.1 Empedobacter sp. GD03739
GGCGGTTTCAAGTTGCTAATGCAACGTTTAAGTAAAAATAGTAAAAAAAATGATTATTTGATTTGTTGAATAATCATTCGGTTAAAAACTTGAGCAGGTGAATATCCATCGAGCACTTTTCTCGGTCTTTCATTGAGTTCACGTTGCACCTTTTTGAGTTCTTTTTCTGAGTAAATAGAAAGGTCAGTACCTTTCGGGAAATAATCTCTTAAAAGTCCATTTGTATTTTCATTTGTTGGTCTTTCCCATGGCGAATATGGATGAGTGAAATAGACCTGCACTTTTGTATTTTTAGTGAATAACTTATGCTGAGCCATTTCGGTTCCATTGTCATAAGTCAATGACTTTTTCATGAGCTTTGGTAGCTTCTTAAATTCCTTCTCAAAAGCCTTACGAACAGTCTCCGCATTTTTGTCTTTTAGATGGACTAAAATCACTGCACGAGTTGATCTTTCGACCAATGTTCCAATAGCCGATTTATGATCTTTACCAATAATTAAATCACCTTCCCAATGCCCAGGAATCTCTCTGCCTATGACTTCTTGCGGTCTTTCATCGATAGAAATACGATCTTTAATTTTGATGTCTTTTGATTCTTTCGAACGAGCCGGACCTCTTGTTTTTTTCTTTTGTCTAAGCGATTCAATGAGTTTCTTTTTTAAGTGACTTTTACTGTGTAAATAGATATAAAAATAGATCGTTTCGTGGCTTACATTCATAGGTTTTTGATGTGGAAAATTCTGTTTTAAAAATATGGAAATTTGTTCAGGTGACCATCTTTTTTTAAGTTTAGCATGAACAATTTTTAGGAGCTTTTTATTGCTTAAAATTTTGCTTCTTCTATAGTTTTTATTCATCGAAATTTCAAAAGCAATTTGATTAGAAATGAAAGCATCATAAGCTCTTTTTTTGAATCTATTTACTTCTCTTGATATGGTACTTTTGTTTCGATTTAATAAAATAGCAATGGCTGAAATGGATAATTTTTGATCTAAATATTTCTCAATTTTAAATCGTTCTTGAAGGGTTAATCTTGTATAATTTTGGCTCATAACAACACTAAGTTAATAATTTATAGTGTTGCATTAGTTTTCTGAACCCGC
>NZ_JAOCHX010000107.1:0-995 GCF_029843245.1 Empedobacter sp. GD03739
GCCTGATAATGGGCATTTTGCTCTTTATCGAAGGTGTTGTACTTTACAAATGGAATAATGTTTTTTTGTTCCAATAATTCATAATTTTCCTCGCTTCCGTAGCCCGCATCGGCAGTGAGTTCTTCCAATTCTCCGAGTTTTTTTTTGCCGAACAATTTCTCAAAATTCTCCAAATGACGCTTCAGGGTATTGAAGTCGTTGGTCTCTTGATGGATCGTGTAATTTACAATAAACTGATTCTCGGTAGAAATCTGTGCATTATAGGCCGGTTTGAGCTGTCCGTTTTGCATATGGTCATCCTTTAGCCTCATAAAAGTAGCGTCCTCATCAGTCTTGCTGTAAGAGTTTCTTTCTTTTAAAATCGCTTCCTGAGCTTCGTATTTACCGAGGTTTTTCTCAAAATTATTTTTAATGTAATTCAGCTTGGCTTTAGCTTTTTTGTCGGAATCGGTCTTGCGGTCGCTGCCTTTCAATTTGGCATTGATATTTTCTACCGTTTGCTGGATCTTTTCTTTGCTGATTTCTTTAAATTCCGGCGGTTCAGGGTCTTTGTCCTCTTCCCTTGCCACGCTTTGGGCATATTTCCAAAGGTCCTCTAGTTGGCGGAGCATCTTTTCTTTATTGGTTTTAATGGCATTGGCCCACACAAAAGTGTAGCGGTTTGACTGGGCTTCGATTTTCGTTCCGTCCACAAAAACCTGTTTCAAACTTACCAAACCTTCTTCGGCAAGAAGCAAAACCACTTGCGAGAAAATATCTTTGAAAGCCGCTTCAAGCTTGTGAGCCCGAAATCTGTTCACGGTATTATGATCCACGATGCTCATATTGGAGAGCCACATAAAGTTGATGTTTTCGCGAAGTGCTTTTTCGATTTTCCGGGAGGAATAAATGTTGTTCATATAGGCAAAAACCATCACCTTGAGCATCATCACGGGATGATAGCTGGGATTTCCCTCTTTGCTGTAGGCTTTTAGCAGCGGGTCTATATTGATCCT
>NZ_JAOCHX010000108.1:0-984 GCF_029843245.1 Empedobacter sp. GD03739
AGTATTGCCAAAAAAGCGGGGTTGAAGGAATTCTTTGAGCGTTTTGGCAAAATATCCGCAAAAAATTTTCCCTTTTCCAAAGAAAAATTGTAACTTTGAAAAAGGGAAAAATTTTTGCTTCGGGAAGTGTTTCTTTTTAAATCTCTGTTATAAAAAGCCCGCTTCTTCGGCAATACTTTTCCCGTTAGCTGTAATTCTACAAAAATACCGTTAAATAAATGAAAATTAAGACATTAAATACTTTACTATTATTATTCATTTCGTTTTTTATATCGAACTGTAACTCGCAGAAAAACGTTTCATTTCAACCCAAAGTTGTTTATAAATCTAAAAATTTAATAATAACACAGATTTCTAAAAACGCATTTGAGCATACCTCGTTTTTACAAACAGAAAGTTTCGGAAATGTTCCTTGCAATGGTTTAATTGTGAGAAAGAATAAAGAAACAATAGTATTTGATACACCAACAAATGATCTGAGTTCTGAAGAACTAATAAAATGGATAAATCAAGAACTTCATTCCAAAATTAATGCGATAATTCCAACACATTTCCATGATGATTGTTTGGGAGGACTAAAAGCATTTCATAATCACAAAATCCCTTCTTATTCATACACTAAAACCATAGAATTAGCCAAAATGAATAATTATGAAATTCCAAAAAATGGATTTAATGATTCCATAATTCTAAAAGTTGGTAACGAAAATATTAGTGCAAAATATTTTGGAGAAGGTCATACAAAAGATAATATTATTGGTTACTTTCCAAGTGAAAATATAATGTTTGGTGGTTGTCTAATAAAAGAACTTGGAGCAAGCAAAGGATATTTAGGTGATGCAAATATTTCAACTTGGTCAAATACAGTAGAAAAAGTGAAAAAAGAATATCCGGATGTAAAAATAATAATTCCAGGACATGGAGAATTTGGAAATAGTAAATTATTAGATTACACAATTAACTTGTTTAAAGCTGAATAAAAAG
>NZ_JAOCHX010000109.1:0-979 GCF_029843245.1 Empedobacter sp. GD03739
CCCGTAGTGCATTTGTATTAGCTTGTATATAAAAGTTGTACAAGCTACTAAAAAGCAGTAAATTGTAGTTACTACACACACAATTCAATGCACAACTTTAAAGCAAATTACGATAAAATTTTAGAAGTATTAAAGAGTTTAGATCTTGAAAGTGAGAATTTTTTATTTCAGATACGAAAGCCCAGGTTATCTGACTTGGAAATAGTTGCCCTAAATCTGACTTCAGAATACATGAGTATTGATAGTGAATATCAACTTTTTAGAATATTACCTTCTGATATTAAGTCACTTATAGAACGTAGTGTTTATAATAGACGAAAAAGAAGATTATTTATACATATGGAACGGATTCGAAAACTGTTAGCAGAAAAATTTAATGGTTCTGAAAAGTATTTTATTGTGGATAGCATGCCTTTAGAAGTTTGCAAATTATCAAGAAGCTCACGTAGTAAAATATGCAGAGAAACCGATTATGCAATTCCAAATAAAGGTTATTGTGCTTCACAGAAAATGCATTATTATGGGTATAAACTTCATGCGGTTTGCTCAGCGGAAGGTGTCTTTCAAAGTTTGGATATTAGTCCAGCTTCAGTGCATGACATTCATTATCTGAAAGATATAAAACAGCAGTTTAAAAATTGTACGCTCTTAGCTGATAAAGGATATTTATCCGCAGAATACCAATTGGATTTGTTTACATCGCACAATATAAAGCTGGAAGTTCCTATGAGAACAAATCAAAAAAACTATAAAGATCAGCCTTTTGTAATACGCAAATACAGAAAAAGGATAGAAACGTTATTCTCTCAACTCTGTGACCAGTTCATGATTAGACGTAATTATGCTAAAAGCTTTTTAGGCTTTAAAACAAGGATACTATCTAAAATACTCACGCTTACTATTATTCAAACAATAAACAGAAACCAAAATAGAAATATTAACAACTTAAAAATTAATATTATCTAAATGCACTACGGGT
>NZ_JAOCHX010000011.1:0-72021 GCF_029843245.1 Empedobacter sp. GD03739
GAGTTAAGTTTTCATTTCTATTTATCGCTTCTTTCGGAATTGGTAATTGCCATCTATAATCTGATTCTTTCAATTCTAATTGGACAGGTGCCGTTCCACTTCCATCTGCTCTATAGCCATTTCCAGAACGTTTGATTCCTTTACTATATTTTAATGGAATGTTTTTTACTCCTAAAAGTCTTTTTAAAGTAAACCATCGATCTCCATTCTCAAAGGCTAACTTCTTTCTGTAATAATTGCTTCAAATAATTCTTCTCCTTTTTCCTCTCCTTTAAAATTAGAATATCGCTGTGCTCTTTCTATGTTTAATGTTTGAAGAGACTGTACTAAATCACCTTTCAAATAATAAGCTTCTGCCAAATTAAAAATAACTTCCTCTACTCTCAAATACCTTGCATGATTGATATAATTTTTAATTTGACCCGGATAATATTTATTGATAACAATATTTGCATTATTCGCATCTCCCGCTAAATTATAAATCTTAAAATATGTATTTTTTCGTTCCGGTTCTGTTGATCCATTATACAAATCATACAAAGCTTTATCAGCAGAGAATTCCATCACCATATTATTTGCATTGGTTCCATAACCAAAATTAGAGCCTATTGACGGATCATTGGCTTGTAAATAAGGAATTTCAAATAAACTTCCTTGGCTTGTTTTTGACGACCAGAAACTCGCAATTTCATTTTTAGAAGTTGGCTGAATTTCATTTACAACTTTTTGTCCATACTTAATAACTTTATCATAGTTACCATTATACAAATAAACACGACTTAAGAAAGCACTTGCTGAATATTGATTCAAACGATTAATATCCTGATAATTACCTGGTAAATAATTGATAACACTTTCTATATCTTGAGTAATATTATCATAAACTTCTTTTATTGTTTTTGTACGACTTGACTGAAATTCAGGGTTATAAGTTGTTAGGTAAGGAATCCCTATCGAAGAAGCTGATGTTGCACTTTGAGTTGGAATTTCAGCATAATGTCTGGCGATTTCAAAATGTGCAATTGCCCGAATCAATATCGCTTCTGCTTTTATTCTATTTTTGAATTCTCCTTCTTTTAAATTATTAATTTTAGAAAGGATAAAGTTGGCATCTGAGATCATTCGATACGCGGCTACATAAATATCTGTAGGTGTTTGACTAGAATCATATGTCCAGTTATTTGCAGCGCGATTAGATCCTCTACCTCCATAATTGGACAATAAATTATCTGACAAGATATCTCCAACAACCACTAAATCTCTGGAATAGCCACTTCCTCCATAAAACCCGATTTGTTTAAAATCTTGGTACAATCCATAAATTGCTTTTGTAAAATCTTCTTCTGTCTTATAAAAACCATCAACCAATACATCGTTTGGTGATTCTTTTTTTATGTCATCATCTGAACAAGAATTAAATAGTGTCAACAGTCCTAAAACTGTAAGTAGAATTATATTTTTTTTCATAATTTCTTAAAATGTAATGTTAAAACCAAGTGAGTAAGTACGAACTTGAGGATATGTAAATAACGAATATGAGCCCGAAACATATCCCGCATCACCGACACTCATCATACTCTGAGAACCTGTAGCTGAAACCGGATCTCCATGATATTTTGTCCACAATGCTAAATTCTGTACTTGTGCATAAAGCCTCAGATTTTTAATAAACGTATTTTTCAACAACTCCGTGAATGTGTAACCAATAGAAAGATTTCTGAACATTACATAATTCGATTTCTCAAGATATTTTGTTGATTCTTGTTCGCCTAGAGTAGTTGGTCGACCAAACTTTGCATGATCTCCAGGATTTCTCCAAAAATCGTTTGCTTCCACTACCTGATTAAAATTCATAGGAGCATTTGTTAAATCTCTATATGTATAATTGTACATATACGCGCCTAAACTATACGTAAAATCTGCACTGATATCAAAACCGTAAAAGTGAGTATTTAATCCAAATCCTCCATACAATTTTGGAAGAGGAGTCTTTCCTGTTGCTACGGCATCTTCAGCTCTATACTCTTCTGTGATATGGCCATCTTTATCTAAATACAAGTTTTTTCCATTCTCAGGGTTAATACCTACATAGCGGACCAAACGAAACTGATAAGGCGATTGTCCTTTTACATGAATCATGCTTGGTGAAATCTCATCACCTGTGCCAATTAATAATTCATCTTTTCCATTTAATTCATTGATTTTATAATTTACCGAAGTTAAATTTCCATAAAATGATAATTTAAAATTCTTTTGAGAAATTGCTGCAATATTAAGATCCAATTCTATTCCTTTGGATGTTATTTCTCCTGCATTAACGGTTTTACTTAAATCTCCTGATTCTATTGGTAACAACGTTCTGAAAATAAAATTCTTTCTGTTGTCATTAAAATACGCGAAAGACCCTGTGACAATGTGTTTGAAAAAATCAAACTCGGCTCCTACATTTAATTTTCGATTGGTTTCCCATGTCATCTTAGGATCAATTGCATATCTCGGAGGAATTGCAGTTGTATTTCCGCCATAATTTCCTTTCAGATTAACATACGCCTGATTGATGTACCTTGCAATAGATGAATCATCTCCGACTTCTCCATAGGATGCTTTTAACTTAAGACCCGTTAAATATTGATTACCTTTCAAAAAATCTTCTCTTGCAACATCCCATGTTACCGAAGCTCCCCAAAAATTTCCATATTGTTTTTCTAGTCCTGCTAATGAAGACCCATCTCTTCTAAAATAAAAATCTAAAAAAAACTTTCTGTTGTAATCATAAGAAACAGCTCCTAAATAACCAAATCTCGCTTCTTCCCATCTATTTGTTAAAGAAGAATTCAAAATTCTATTGGCCAAAGATTGAACACTTTTATCTCCACTTGGATACCCCTCACTACGTAAAGTGACGTTATAGTTTTTTTCGTTGGAATATTCAGAAGCTAACGTAAAACGCAAAGTGTGTAAATCAAACTTATTTATATAATTGAATTCATTTCTCCAATTGTAAGCAAAACGATCGTCTCCTATATCAGCTTTACTTCCACCTGTACCACGGTTTTTAGAAACAAAAGCCAAAGGGGAAACGAAACTTTCAAACTGATTTCGGTTATATCTCGCTCCAAAAGTGGTTCTAAAAGTTAACTTTTCAGTTAAGTCTGCCTCTAAAAATCCAGAACCGAAAAGCCTAAAATTTCTATATTCTGCATCAGTATATTTCATTTGATCCAAAACTGGATTTTGTAAAATATTTACATTTGAATTGTATATAGGAGCGCCTGTTTCATCTAATTTCACATTTCCTGCTTCATCCAGCTCATAAACAGATGCGTATGGATAATTTAAATAGATATTGGTAAAAGGACTAGAAAAATTATACACGTCCGATGGTAAATCTCTTTTTGTATAAGCTCCATTAATATCAATACCGTATCGTAACCAATCTTTCATTTTTGATGAAATGTTAATGGAAGAAGTAATACGTTCAAAGCCTTTGTAAAACTCTACAGTACCATTGTCCTGATCATAACCTAATGAAAAAGATTGCGCTGTTTCGCCATCATTTTTATTGAAAGTCAAATAATGTGAACTAATTACACTTCTTTTAAAGATATCATCTTTCCAATTATGAGCATATTGAGACAATCGGTTAATTTCCTCTTGGCTTCTTGCTACACCTAAACCTAAACTACGCCCTGTTTCCAGATCTTTTAATTGACTTATTTCATTCTGAAAATTTAAAAACTGATGCCCATTCATTAGGTTGATGTTCTTAAATCCTAAATTTTCACCAAATCCTACACGTGAAGAATAAGAGATTACTCCTTCATTTTTTTTAGCGCGTTTTGTTGTGATTAGAATCACTCCATTTGCGCCTCGAGAACCATAAATAGCTACCTGAGAAGCATCTTTTAATACTTTTACTTCCTCTACATCATTAGGGTTTAAGGCAACAATATCCGCAGCAGACAAATAGGTTCCATCAACTACATAAAGTGGATTTTTAACACCACCATTCAAACCAATAGCTCCCCTTATCACAACATTTGCGTTACTGCCCGGCGCACCATTCTGTGCTTGAGAAGATAGTCCTGAAACTTTACCCGACAACAATTGATCTATCGAAGTTGAAGGATTTAAGTTTTTCAAATCATCACCTTTCAAGGTTGTTGTACCTGCAGATTGAGGTGCCTCGAAAATACTTTTTACAACAACTATATCCAAATCAATATTTTCTGATTTGGATTTCAAATCAATTATACCCAAATCATAGTGATCAACTTTATATTCTAAACCATTAATGATTAATATTGTTCCCAAAGGAAGATCGATTGAAAAATGACCATTTTCATCTGTATAAAATGTTTGGTCTTGATTTTTCACTTTTATTTCCACATCCTGTGATGGAAAACCTAATTCATCATTCACCTGTCCTTTGATCTGAGCATATGTTAGAGAACTTAACAGCAGCAGACCTATGAACTTAACTTTTTTTGAGCTTTCTTCATTCATAAATTTTTATACTGCAAATCTCTATATTTAAAGAATATTATACTATAAAATATATTTTTAACACCTTGTTTTAGAAAATATTTCTGTAAAATAAAAATATTTATTGTGTTAATAATCGTTAAAATATTAAATAATTATTAAAATTTTAACATAAAATATAACAAATTATAAAACAATACAGGAATCTAATTAATCAAATGAAATTATCAGGAAGTAATAGCGAATAGAAAAAAAATCCTATTTTATTAAAGTCTATGGAATTAATAGATTTTAAAAATATAAATCATAGAAATTTGTTAAAACCGATCATAAAACACCTTACAAACTGTTAATCAATCACATAATTAAAAACGAAATAAATTAATGAATAAAACAATAATATATTAAAGATAATATTTTGGCGTATTTTAATAATTTTTAAAAAAAAATATTAATCACTCTCTTATCTGAGAATATAAATCTAATACATGTTTTTTAGCACAAAATCTCTTACCATTCTGTATAAATTTTATACTAATAGTAGAAAATTAAAAACTTTTGTTTCTAATTATCCTGACAAAAAAAGTTAGTGAATTCACTAACCTTTTTCGTTTTATCTCTTAATCTTTCTCTACACCTTGATTAATCATTCCTCCAGATTTCCCCATCGATTTCTCAATCTCCTTGTCATATTCTTCCTTGGTTACTTTCTTCGATTTATTTGGTATTTCTATTTTCCCTGCGTATGGTTTTAAATCAATTGCCGTAAAACTAACATTTGTATCCATATCACTTGTAAATGGTAATTTGAATTTAATTTTTAAAATTAAACCCGGTAATCCGTTAAAACGAGAAGGTCCGTCACGAAAAGGTAAATCTGGTGCATACCACGCTTCCACAGTTTGTGTAGAATTGGTATATATTGCTTTTTTTACTTTATATCCCAAAATCGTTGCTTCATCTTTACTCAAAATCCATGGAAAAGACTGAATTGAATCTTTAATAAACAACTTCGGTTTCATTATACTATTTTCATATAACTCTTTTGCATTGAAATCTTTAAAAATAGTTGCGCTTATATTAGTTGTCAATCCAAAAGAAGTTCCTCGATTTTGTTCATTATTGATCCGTTCAATTTCTGTAAAATTAGAATTTGTAGCATTTACAAATAACTCAAAATAATATCGTTTATTTTCTGAATTGACAAGCATTTCTTCCATTCTAGCAGATGTTTGTTTTAAATTACTTCTATCAAATTCTTGACGAACTTCATATTCTACACGAACAGCATCTTGGGCAAATCCAATTATTGGAAGTATTAAAAATAAATATTTTAGCATTCTATAGTGTTTATTATTCTACTAATATAGAAATAAAATTTAATTCATTTTAAATAATCATCAACATAAGGAATATCATTCTTTAAGGTAAATAATCTTCGTAAATTAGCGTAGAGGTAAGATAAAAAGGCTTGTTGTATTGAATTTCAATAAATTATTATTAATCATATATCATAAATATAATTTATAGTTTAATCTATATTTGAAATTGAAAATATATGGACAGTTTAAAATATCAGTCTAAATTTGCATCAGTAAAAGAGATAAAAACTATTATAAGTTTTATCTAATCGAGAAGTAAAAAACAAAATATAAAAAATTAAAATTATGTCATTAGTAGGAAAAAAAGCGCCTTTATTCACAGCGCCAGCAGTAATTGATGGAGACGAAATCGTAGAAAACTTTTCAATGCCAATCGGAGAGAAAAACATCGTTTTATTCTTCTACCCAAAAGATTTTACATTTGTTTGTCCAACAGAATTACACGCATTCCAAGCTAAATTAGCTGAATTCGAAAAAAGAGATGCTGTTGTAATCGCTGCTTCTTGTGATTCAGAAGAAACGCACTTAGCGTGGTTAAACACTGCAAAAGATAACGGAGGTATCGAAGGTGTTACTTACCCAATCGTTGCAGACTTTGCTAAAACTATCGCTATGGATTATGGTGTATTAGCAGGTGAATATGTTTACAACGAAGAAAACGATTCTTTAAAATTTGAAGGAGCTCCAGTTGCTTACCGTGGTACTTTCATCATCGACAAAAACGGTGTTGTTCGTCACGAAACAATCAACGATTTACCATTAGGACGTAACATCGATGAGTATGTACGTTTATTAGATGCAATTTTACACGTTGAGAAATATGGTGAAGTTTGTCCAGCAAACTGGGAAGAAGGAAAAGATGCTATGAACGCTACTAAAGATGGTGTAGCTTCTTACTTAGCTTCTCACTAAAAATAACTTGAAAATCTTTTGATTTTCAAAATTCACGAAGAGGCTGTCTAAAAAATTTGACAGGAGATTTTAACGAATTCATTTTCAATAAAAATCACTAAGCTCAACACTTAGACAGCCTTTTTTATACCCAATTTTTAACTTATAAAAATTAATAAAATGTTTGCAGAATTAGAACAAGATAACTTAGCACAAGTAGTGGCTGATAACAATATAGTAATTGTACAATATGGTGCTGGATGGTGTGGAAACTGCCGTTTAGTAAAACCAAAATTCAAAAAATTAGCGGCTGAATATGAAGGTCAAGCTGAGTTTTTATATGTTGATGCTGAAAAATTAGTAGAATCAAGAAAATTAGCTGAAGTTCCAAATTTACCAACTTTCGCGGTTTTCAAAGGAGGAGAAAATGTAGGACAAGTAACTGCGTCTAAAATTGATGCTGTAAAAGAATTGATCAATGAAGCTGCCGGTATTTAAGAATTTAGCAAAAAACGTTTCTATTGAAGCAATGGAAACAGCTTTAGAAGTTTTGGAAGTTTATGCTGATTCTCCAGCTGTAAAGGAGCCAGAACAAGAAGTAATTGGAGAAATGATTTCTAACATTTGTGGAGCTATGGAAATGAAGCAAATGATGGAAGAAGAAGGATTGGACGAGCGTACTGCTGCCAATACTTTTATGCAACGCGTAATGGGTTCGATTGATAAATAATTTTATCAATTAGTTAGTATAGAAAAAGGATTTCAATTGAAATCCTTTTTTGGTTTTATATAATTAATGTTGAATCTTATAAATAATCTTCAATATCACCCTTACCTTCACGTAAAACCTCTACTCCATCCGTCATATTAACAACAGTAGACGCAATATTATCTCCATAACCACTATCAATGACAGCATCTACAAGCTTCTCCCATTTTTCAAAAATCAATTCAGGATCTGTTGTATATTCTACAATTTCATCTTCATCATAAATAGAAGTTGAAGCAATAGGATTTCCTAATTTTTCGACAATCATTTGCGGAACAGCATGATCTGGAACACGAATACCAACCGTTTTTTTACCTTTGTAAGCGACAGGTAAATTGCGCGATGCATTCATGACAAATGTAAAAGGACCTGGTAAAGCGCGTTTCAAAATTTTGAACGTACTGTTATCAATCGGTAAAGTATATTGTGACAAATGGCTTAAATCATTACAAACAATAGAGAAATGAGATTTTTCAAGTTTAACACCTTTCAATCGAGCAAGTTTCTCCATTGCTTTAATATTCGTAATATCACATCCTAATCCATACACAGTATCGGAAGGATAAATAATTAAACCTCCATTTTGTAGAATCTTAACCACTTGATCAATCGCTTTTTCTTGTGGATTTTCTGGATGAATTCTGATATAATCTGCCATTTGTAAATCTTTATTCAAAGATACGAAATAGTTAACAATTCTTTTCGAAATCTATTCTATCTCCTAACCTTTAGCTAAACCTATTATTTTCTTAACTATTGTGACAAGTACCACAACCAATAATCCTGCAATCAAAGCAATCAAAGCTTCACTAATCATCATTGGAATTGCTGTAGGTAAATGGTGATGAATATAATCGATGTTATGAACAAATATCCCACCTGAAACCAATAAAAGTGCAACAGTCCCTACAAATCCTAAAATTTTGATCACATAAGGTAATGCGTCAACCAAAAAATGTCCTAATTTAGAAACAGCTCCTTTGTCGTGTGATGCTTTTATCAGTTTAAAACCTGCATCATCCATACGAACAATTAAGGTTACAATCCCGTAAACACCAATGGTTGCTAAAATTGCAATAAACGAAACTGTAAAAACTTGTGTCAACATTGGTTGTTCCAAAACTGTACTCAATGCAATAATCACAATTTCTATCGAAAGAATAAAGTCCGTAATAATTGCAGATTTCACTTTTGATTTTTCCGAGACTTGCTTCTTATCTTCTACTTTATCTTCATGAATAACTTCTGAACCTTTTTTTGGACGGTGAAAAATAAACTCGATTATCTTCTCTACACCTTCAAAAGCTAAATAAAAACCTCCCAAAATCAAAACATATTTTATGACCTCTGGCATGTAATGATTTAGTGTCAAAACAATTGGAACAATGATCAATTTATTGATAAAAGAGCCTTTTGTAATTGCCCATAAAACTGGTATTTCGCGCGAAGATAAAAATCCCGTTGCTTTCTCAGCATTTACAGCCAAATCATCTCCTAAAATCCCTGCTGTTTTACTCGCTGCTACTTTACTTGTAACCGCTACATCATCCATCAATGCTGCAATATCATCTAAAATTGCAAATATTCCTGAAGCCATATTATTGTTATTTTTTGGTTCGTAAAAGTAAAAAATAATGTCAAATCTTTATAGATTATTTTTATGTTCTTTCGACGATTCATTTCAAGCAAATTGCACTCCAAATTCTGACTATAAACCTGATTAATTTTAAACTAAATTAAGTCCTTTCGGAAACTAATCATTAATTTTAAAGAGAAATATATTAAGCTTATAAAATGGAAAATTCTTTCGGTCAGTTAAAGAAACATATTCAAATTTTCACTTCAATTTCTGAAGAAGAATTTCACGATTCAGTCCAATATTTTGAAAAATTTTCGGTGAAGAAAAAAGAAATGATTCATAAAGCTGGAACAGTTTGTACGTACAATTATTTTATTATTTCTGGATGTATTCGATTATTTTTCATCAATGAAAAAGGTGTAGAACAAACCATTGATTTTGCTATCGAAAATTGGTGGTTGACAGATTCGTTTTCTTACATTAATCAACAAATTTCTGAGTTTTATATTCAAGCTCTAGAAAATGCAATTATTATGAAAATGAGTAAAACAAACGAAGAAATTTTATGCGAAAAACATCCTATTTTCAATTCGTATTTCAAACAAATTTATCAAAAAGCAAATGCTGCTGCTCAAATGCGTTCCAAATATTTGAAAGAGTTTTCGAAAGAGGAGTTTTATCTTCACTTCAAGAAAAATTTTCCTGAGTTTTTACAACGTGTTCCGCAATATTTATTAGCTTCTTATTTAGGTTTCACACCCGAATATTTAAGCGAAATCCGAAAGAAAGAGTTTTCTTAAACCAGTTTAATTTTTTTGAATAAATAATCGACGAACTTTGTTAAAAATTAAGAAATGAAATCACGATTAAACATTCAAAAATTAGAACCAAAAGCTTACGAAGCAATGTATGGTCTAGAGAATTATTTAGCAAATTCTGAATTAGATAAATTACATTTAGAACTTATTAAAATCAAAGCTTCACAAATCAATGGTTGTGCTTTTTGTATTAATATGCACACCAAAGACGCGATGAAATTAGGCGAAACAAATCAACGTATTTTTTTGTTGAATGCGTGGCGAGAAACGACACTTTTTACAGAAGAAGAGCGTGTGATATTGGCGATGACAGAAGAAATTACAAATATTAGTCAACATGGTTTATCAGAAGAAACTTATCAAAAAGCATTAACACTTTTTTCTGAAAATTATATTGCGATTATCATTATTGCAATTACCACGATTAATGCTTGGAATAGAATTGCAATCAGTTCTCATATGACGGTTTAAAATTTTAGCTTCAGAAATCTGAAGCTTTTTTTGTGCTAAAAATCGGCTTTCGGATTAAAATAGTTTATTTTTGAGTCTTGAAGTAAAATTGATATGAATATTTACGATTTAATTGTTGACGATAAGGAAGAAATTTCTTTGAATGATGTTTTTTTAGATGATCAAAATCTTGCTCAAGTAAAACAACTTATCAAAGAACATAGATATATAGAGGAATTGAGTAAATATAATTTACCAGTCAATAATAAAATTTTGTTGCATGGATTTTCAGGTTGTGGAAAAACAACAACTGCAAAAGCAATTGCAAATGAAATCGGAAAACCAATATTGATTTTGAATTTAAGTAATATTGTTTCATCAAGAATTGGTGAAACTTCGCAAAATATTCGAATGCTTTTTGATAAAGCTGCTCGTGAAAAAGCAATTCTATTTTTGGATGAGTTTGACCAAATCGGAAAAGCGCGTGGAAATGATGACAAAGATGTTGGCGAAATGCGTCGTTTAGTGAACACAGTAATTCAATTAATTGATTATTTGCCACAAAATTCGTTGTTGATAGCCGCAACAAATCATCCACATATTATTGATGTTGCATTATTGAGAAGATTTCAGTTAAAAATTGATTTCAAAATGCCAACATCTGAAATGTTAGATGTTTATTACGATAAACTTTTAAACGATTTACCAAAAGATATTCAATCTCTTAAACGAAAATACAACGTTTCATTTGCAGAAGCTAAAGATTATGCGCTTACAAATGCAAAAGCATTATTGATTGAAAAATTAGAACGTCAAGCAAATTCTTAAAACCAAAATATGGAAGACGAATTAATTTATTTCAGAGAACTTTTGGACACTGATGTAGCACACGGCTTTTCGAAATTTATTCGAATGCAAAAGCCATGAAATACCGCGAAACCGCATCAATGAAAACGATCAAAGATTCGTACAAAATGCTAGAAAGAGATAAAGAAAAAAAGAATTCTGGATATGAATTTCGCTTTGCTGTTATCGAAAAATCTTCTGAAACCTTGATTGGTACTGTAATGTTTCAACCTGTTCATGACAAAGCGATTATTGGCTATTCCATTGATGAACAATTTTGGAACAGAGGTTACGCAACACGAATCATCAATCTGATTTCGAAAGAGTTGAAATTGAGAAAATATATGCTGATTGAAGCTTGGGTGAAAAAAGAAAATATCGCCTCGTCTAAAGCCTTATTAAAAAATAATTTTCAGCAAATTTCGCAAACAATTTATCCGAAAAATCATCTTTTTCAATTAAGATTTACTTATTCTTAAGTTTTACTTAAGATAAGTCTTTAGACATTTATTTCTAAAATCATCGTCCTAATTTTGTAACAGAATAAAATTTCTGATCATGATTTTTACTATTTTTCTCCTATTTATTGGAGCAATTTTAGCATTTTGGATAAGTGCAATTTGTGGCGGTGGCGCAAGTTTAATCTTAATTCCAATCCTCAATCTTATTATTCCAACTTCGTTAGTCCCTTTTTCGTTAACAATCGGAACATTTACAAGTTCTGCCTCTCGAATAGCGGCTTTCAGAAAATCTGTACATTGGAAAATCTTCTTTTGGTTCGTGCCATTTTCGATTCCAGCAGTTTTAATGGGCGCTTATTTAATCAAATTTATCAACCCAATTTATTTACAAATTATTGTAGCTGTATTATTGATTTCAAATGTTCCACAATTATTTCTAAACAAAAAACAACAAGACAATGAAGAAAAACCTTCATCAAAATATATTTTGGCCATTGTTGGTTTTTTAGCTGGATTCGTTTCTGGAATAACAGGAGCAATAGGTTTATTATTCAATAGATTTTATTTAAAATATGGATTAACAAAAGAAGAAATTATTGCAACGCGAGCTGCCAACGAAATTATACTTCATATCATAAAATTAATCATTTATATTGTTCTTGGTTTATATTCAAAAAACGCGTTATTACTTGGATTGACGATTGCAGTTGCTTCAATTATTTCTTCTTATACGGTCAAATATATTTTACCTTATTTTAGCGATTTTATTTTCAGAAAAGTTGGTTATGCGGCGATGGTTATTTCTGGAATTACACTTTTTTATACAAGTTCCCAAAAAATCATTCAAGAAGATAAAGTTCAACTTACAACAACAAGTAAAGGTGACGAAAATAAAACAACTTTAAAATGGCGAAACAGCGATTTTGTGATGGAATATTCGTTAGATGGTGAATTTGAGATTGAACGTCCAATTCAACCGAATGAATTACCTGAAAATTTATTAAAGAAATACAATGAGATTTTACCTAATTACGATAAAATCCATCTCGAAAAAGTATTCAGAATTGGAGAAGATAGTTATGAGTTTTATTGTTACAAAGACAATAAACTGACCAAATTTGAACTGAAAGAATAGAAGATTGAACAATTAATTTTTACGAAACATTATTTTTGATAAATTATTCTTAAGTTTAACCAACATTACTATAAAAAATTTATGAATACAAAAGATAATCCCAAACTAATACGAGCTTGGATTTCTTACGATTGGGCGAATTCTGTTCATTCTTTAGTTATTGCCTCTGCTATTTTTCCGGTTTATTACACTTTAATGACCTATGATGCGAACGATCACCCAATTAAATTTTTAGGATTATTACCAGAGTCCGCATTCAATTTTTCATTGGCAATTGCTTTCTTTTTTGTGATTGTTTTGTCTCCTGTTTTATCTTCAATTGCAGATTTAATCGGAAATAAAATAAAATTTCTTCGCTTTTTTTGCTATTTAGGATCTTTCTCATGCATCGGAATGTTTTTCTTTACATCAAGCGATTTAGTTTGGTTAGCTTTATTACTCAATATCACTGCAAGCATAGGTTTTTGGGGAAGTTTAGTTTTTTACAACGCCTATTTACCAGAAATTGTTTCGGACGAAAAAATGGACAAAGTTTCAGCACAAGGTTATATGTTTGGCTACATTGGTTCTGTCATTTTATTGACAATTTGTTTGGCAATGATACAATTTGCCCCAGAAGAAAAACAAGCAATGTTTACCCGAATAAGTTTCTTATTAACAGGAGTTTGGTGGTTAGGATTTGGACAAATTGCTTTGAGTAAATTACCAAATCATAAATATGATCGCGAAATTCCGAAAGATATTATCAAATCGAGTTTTAGAAATTTAAAACATACCTTCAAAGATCTTAATCAATACAAAAATATTCGTGTGTTTTTGGCTGGATTTTTCTTTTACAGTTTAGCAATGCAAACTATCTTTTTGATGGCGGCAATGTTTGGAAGTTCAGAAATAGGAATGGAATCTTCAGAATTGATTATGACCATTTTATTAATTCAAATTGAAGCTGTTTTAGGTGCATGGTTATTCTCTTTTCTATCAGGAAAAATAGGAAATAAGAAAACTTTATTAATCGGTATTTTTATCTGGATTATTACATGTATTATTGGTTATTTGATTAATAAAAATGATCCAAATGTAAAAACTCAATTTTACGTAATGGCTGCAATGGTTGGTCTTGTAATGGGAGGTTTGCAAGCTTTATCACGTTCTACATACGCCAAATTATTACCAGAAACAGAAGACACAACAACCTATTTTAGTTTTTATGATGTGTTCGAAAAATTTGCCTTATTCTTAGGTTTAGTTATTTACGGATTATTGATTGAATATTCTGGCGGAATGAAAGCTTCTGCACTTGCAATGGGCGTTTCGTTTGCGATTAGTTTTGTGATTTTATTGTTCTATAAAATGGAAAAGAGGTAAAGTCATAATTACATTTTTTAAATAATCGAATAATTATTCTAACTTAGCAATATTATACAATACTGGTAATGAAAAATAAATATGTAGACTTTATTTCAGATGAGCATTTATTAAATTGCATTGAAAATTTATATAAATCTTATCAAAAAGCTAAAAGTAAGATTTCTAAAAAAAGTTTTTATACAAATAAAGTTGACACTATTAAATTAACTTTTGATTCAAAATTTAATAATATTGATGAAGAAGATTTGATACAATCTGAGATTCTTAGACAAATTGATAAATCTATAAACAATTCTATCGGAACTTTTCATGAACAAATTTTAGGTGGAATAAAAGGTTATGAAATTGGAAATTTAAGTGGATTTGATATAAAAGCAAATGATGACACGTTATTTGCAGATATCAAAAACAAACATAATACAATGAATAGCAGTTCTTCGGAAGCTCTTTTTCAAAAATTGGCTCGATATGCAGATGATTACAAGAAAGCTAAATGTTATTGGGTTCAGATTTTAGCGAAAAATAGTTTTAACGAAAATTGGAAAGGCGAAATTAATGGCAAAGAATATAGTCATTCAAGAGTTTTTAAAATCTCTGGAGATCAATTTTATGCTTTACTAACTGGAGAAGAAGATGCTTTCTATCAACTTTATAAAGCGCTTCCTATTGCAATAAATGATTTTTTAGAAACCACAAAAAAAGAACAAAACGAAAATGAAAATTCGGCTTTAGAAGAAATTACTTCAGAAACCGAAAATTCAAAACGTTCTATTCTTGATCAAATTTCCTTTGATAATTATTCTTATTATTCAGGTTTTGATAAACTATAATATTGGTTAAGAAAATTAATTATTGAATAACCAACCTCTTTTCCTAAATTAACGGGAACTGCATTACCAATTTGCTTATATTGTTGTGCCATAGGCCCTGAAAATTCCCATTCATCAGGAAAAGTCTGAATACGAGCATATTCTCTTACTGTAAAAGGGCGAGTTTCATCTGGATGACAACGCTCTGTTTGTTTTTGGGCAGGGCTACATGTTAAGGTTAAACAAGGTTCGTCCCAGCCTATTCTTCTTGCCATTCCTGTTTTTCCTCCACCTAAATAAAAACTTGCTCCCATAAATTCTTTCTGAATTTCAAGAGGTAAATCTCTCCAATAGCCTTTTGGAGGAACTAAATCTAATACACTTTTCTTGCTTTCAGGATATTTAGCTCCAGTAGATTTTGGAACATTACAATCGAACAATTCTCCTTTTTTCAATGCATCAGAAAGATTATATATTTTTTTGTACGGCGTTGGATAGTGATAATCTATTGGAATATCTTTACGAATTCCTACTAAAATTAATCGTTCTCTTTTTTGTGGAACATTATAATTAATTGCTTTCAAAACCTCTACTGGAACTACTTTATACCCAATTTCATCTAAAATTGAAATCATTCCACGTAAAGTATTACCATTATCATGATTCAATAAACCTTTTACATTTTCTCCAATACAAATAGGTGGATTAACTTCTTTTACAGCTCTTGCAAATTCATAAAATAAAGTTCCTCTTGCATCTTCTAAACCAAGTCTTTTTCCTGCGTAACTAAAAGCTTGACAAGGAAATCCTCCTGTTACAACATCAACTTTATTATAATATTCAGAAAAATTAAAATTCTTAATATCACCTTCTAAGACATTCCAATTTGGTCTATTTTTTCTTAAAGTTTCACAAGCGTGTTTATCAATTTCATTTAATGCAACACATTTCAACCCTGCTTTTTCCATACCAATTGCCAAACCTCCAGCTCCAGCAAATAATTCTAAGACATGAAAATCTTGCGTTGGCTTTACAAAATTTGAAACAGTTTCTTCAATATCTGTCTGCAAAAATTCAGCAAACAACGTCTCTACATCTCTTCTCCTATAAACTCTATAATTACTTATAGGTTCTCGAACAGCCGATAACTTCCCTTCTTCATCCCAACGACGAAGTGTTTTTGTACTTTTATTAAGTAATTTCGCTGTTTCTGAAATAGTTAAATATTCACTCATAACCAAATTATACAACATTAGACATTGGTTACAAAATAAAAGAAAAAAAATAGAATTTCAAAGAAAAAATTATAAAAAAACAACCCCAATATCATCGAATATTAGGGTTTAGTTTTAAAAATTATAACCTTCCTTTTTCCGAACTACTTTTTGATTGTTCTATTGTGAATGATTTTCCGAAATTGTATCGAATTCCAACACGATAATAACGAGCGGATTGTCCTGTATAAACAAATTTTGTATCGTTACTAAAACTTTGATCTTGCCAAGCTCTATCTTTAAATACATTGTTTACATTAAACGAAACTTCGAATTTTTTATCCAAAAATAACGCTCTCAAACCAAAAGCTGTACTCCAATTAGCGCGACTTCTTGACATAGCATCAATCGTTTTTGTTGTATAATTTGTGGTATGATTAAATAATAATGTTTTCGATTTATTCAATTCCAAATTATTTGTCAAACGAAATTCTCCATTAAATCCATCCAATACATAATTATATTCTGGAATAATTCCTTTCGTTTTTTTGTAATACAAATCAATCGCTCCATTGACTTTCCACCATTTTACAAGCTTAAAATTTACATTTTCACTAATCCCAAAACTCTCCGAATCAGCATAATTGTATGGAATCCAGTTTTGCGTATTTTCGCTCGGATTTACAACTACAATTTGATTGATTTCATCCGTAGAATTTCTGTAATATAATGTTGTAACTGCCAAATCTTTGTATGCATATTCTAACTCATAATTGTACGAATAAGACGGTTTTAACTTCGGATTTCCTTCGGCAAAAGAATAAGGCGAATAAATGGTACGAAACGGATTCAATTGTCCCATATAAGGTCGCTCAATACGGCGTCCAACATTAATACTTAACGAATGATTTTCAGCAGGTTTATACATCAAATAAGCGGTTGGAAATAATCCATCATATTTATAGGTATCATGTTAATTTTCTTGCGGAGAAAAACCTTTTGCATCTGTATTTTCGTATCTCAAACCAACTTTTGCAGACCATTTTTCTGAAATATCTTTTTCGATACTCGCATAAAAAGCCAAAATATTTTCGTCATAATAAAAACCATTACTCAACTTTTCATCATAAACAGGCGACCCAGAAGATGTGTTGTAAAATAAATTATCGCTATTATTTTTCGTCCAACTATAACGTCCACCATAATTTAGTTTCCAAGTATTAACGGGATGTTCCATATCAATATTCAAACTATAATTATTTGCTTTTTGGTCGGACAAACTTTTATTTCCTTGATATTCTGTTTTATTTTCAACATCTTCTGAATTAAAAAATCGGTTTGAAGTTACACTTGTATTGTTATTATTAAAATTTACCCAATCAAAATCAAATGTCAGTTTTTTTCCGATCGTATCCATTTTATAAATCACATGATAATTCAGCGTATTGTATTTCGTGTTTCCTTTGCTTCCATTTCGATCATTCAGAATATAACTCAACAATTCATTTTTATCCAAACTATTTATCGTTGTTTTCGTGCCACCAGTTCCTTTTCGATTTCCTGCATATAAATCAACCGTAAAACCAGTTGTCAATTTATCCGAAACTTTATAATCCAATCCTAATTTTCCTCCAATATTTCTATTTTTACCACTATTTTTTTCCTTTTCGGTCCAAACTTCATTAGTCTTTGTAAAATAAATATCCGATTGTCCAATTCCGTCATATTCGCCAAAACCACCAAAAATATTCGAAACTAACGTCCATTTATTTTTTCGGTAATTAAACGATGCACTATTGTTCCAATATGGTTTGTTATAATGTTGCAATGATGACGACAAACTCCCATTCCACGAGTCTTTTTTACCAGATTTTAATACAATATTGAGAATTCCACTATTTCCTATTGCTTGATATTTTGCGGGTGGATTTGTAATTACTTCAATTTTCTCAATATCATCTGCGCGAAGCGTTTTTAAATAATTTGTCAATTGATCACCAGACATTTCCAACAAACGATCGTCCACCATCACACGCAAATTACTTTTACCAATTATCGAAACTACATCATTATCAACCTTTACACGAGGCGCCAATTTTAGCAAATCTAATGCATCTCCACCTTTTGCTCCTTCCGCTAAATCAGCATTAAAAACAAGTCGATCAACTTTCTTTTCTATTAATTTTTTCTGACTCTTTACAACTGTTTCATTTAATGTAATATTTTCAGTTTTAGGAAGAATAATAACGCCTAAATCCTGATTTTTTCCACATAAAATCGTTTGAGTATGAAGCAAAACACCAGCTTCTTCTATTCGAAACATATAACTTCCTTCGGCTAAATCAACTGTAAAACTTCCTTTATCATCAGTTGAAATTTCATCGATAATTTGATCATCTTTCAGAATAATCACATCTGCTAGACTAACAGGTGTTTGATTCGTATATTGTAAACTTCCTTTATATTGTTGTTGCGCAAAAATAGAGGTCGACGCAAATAATAGAATTGGAATATATAATTTAGACATATTAGGTTTGTTTACTATATGACGTACGAATTACAGAAAAGTTACATGGAAAATGAAGAATAACAGAATTTGTCTTAAAAAAATAAATTAACAATGATTTAATATTTAAAGAATTTTACTACATTTCAAAAAATAATTATAACTGATTAAAAAAATATAAATGAATGGATTTTAATGTATTAAAAAACAAATTAGTGCAATCAACCAAACAAGCCTTTTTGAAAATTTATAACGAAAATCCTTCCCAAGACCTTTACGCTTTTGCCTTGTGCAATAACGACACGAAAATAGCTATTCATCCTTCGGCAAATTCTATCGAACATTTGGAAAAAGTATCGGATGAAGACGATTTTTGTTACTACAAATACGAGCCTTCTGAATGGAAATATGATTATTTAGGAGCTGAAAATTCTTTTCAAGAAATCAATCAAATGTGCAAACAAATAGTTGATGAACACGACGATGACGAAGATTGGTTTTATCAATTTCAGAATAAAATTAACGAAAAATGCATCGAAGTGTTGGAAGAATTAAAGAATGAAAATTTCTTTTCTAAATTAATCGGTAAAGATATTTTCTTAAACTTTTCTGTAATTGATGATGATTTGAACAAAGAAAAACAACAAAAAATTATTACTCAATTGAATGATAATTCATACAAAGAAGATTATTTTGAATGGATGACAACTTGGGGTAAAAATAAAAAAAGAGCTTTATAAAAAGCTCTTTTTTTATTGATTATATTTCTAAAAATTTTAGATTTCTTTTCTCAATCTTGCAACCGGAATATTTAGTTGTTCACGATATTTTGCAATTGTACGACGAGCAATTGGATAACCTTTTTCTTTTAAAATTTCGGTTAATTTTTCATCTGTCAAAGGTTTACGCTTGTCTTCATCTGCAATTACATCTTGTAAAATTCGCTTGATTTCGCGTGTCGAAACTTCTTCACCATCATCATTTGTCAACGATTCTGAGAACAAATCCTTTATCAAAAATGTACCATAAGGCGTTGTGACATATTTTGAATTCGCAACACGAGAAACTGTCGAAATGTCCATTCCAATTCGATCCGAAATATCTTTCAAAATCATCGGTTTGATTTTCGTTTCATCTCCTGTTAAGAAATATTCTTTTTGAAATTTCATAATCGCTTCCATCGTATACAAAAGCGTATTACGACGCTGCTGAACCGCATCAATAAACCATTTCGCAGAATCTAACTTTTGTTTGACAAACATTACAGCTTCTTTCTGTTGATTCGATTTATTTTCGGTTTTTTTGTATGTATCTAACATTTCTGCAAACGCACTCGAAATTTTCAATTCAGGTACATTACGTCCATTTAACGACAATTCTAAATCACCATCGTTGATATGAATTGTAAAATCTGGCGTTATTTGCTCTACAATTTTACTACTACTCGAAAATGATTTTCCTGGTTTTGGATTCAAACGTTCAATCTCCGAAATTGCATCACGCAATTCATCATCATCTGCATCATATTTTGCCATCAATTTCGAATAATGTTTTTTCGTAAATGCATCAAACGATTCTGAAATTAATTTTTCGGCTAATTCTACTGCTTCTGTTTGATTTTTATTTTCTAATTGAATCAATAAACATTCTTGCAAATCTCGCGCACCTACTCCAACTGGATCCATTCGTTGAATATAATTAATCAACAAATTTTCGACCTCTTCTGGCGAAGTGTAAATATTTTGCGAGAATGCTAAATCGTCTACCAACGATTTAATATCACGACGCATATAACCATCATCGTCAATATTTCCTAAAATAAATTCAGCAATTTGAAATTGTTCCGAAGTTAATCGATTCGTATATAATTGTGATGTCAAAAACTCGATAAAACTCTCTCCTTGTGCGTAAGGAACAGATTTATCTTCGTCATCATCACTATAATTATTCGTATACGTTTTATAATTTGGGATGTCATCATCGCTCAAATAATCATCAATATTGATGTCACTTGTATCAATCACTTGTTCGTCGCCAAAGTCATCACTCTGATTATCCCATTCTTCCTGCTCTCCTCCGTAATCTTCGTCATATTCAGAAGATTGATCATCCAAAGCAGGGTTTTCTTCCAACTCTTCCTTTACGCGTTGTTCAAAAGCAACCGTAGGAAGTTGAACCAACTTCATTAATTGGATTTGTTGTGGCGATAGTTTTTGTTGTAATTTTAAATTTAATTCCTGCTTTAACATATTTTGGGTTTTGGCTTATATAAAAAAACGGATTTAGCTTAAAGTTACAATTTTTAAGCATAAATCCGTAAAAATATTTTGATTAAAATTCAGCGTTATTCGGTGTTCTAGGGAAAGGAATCACGTCACGAATGTTACCCATTCCAGTAACGAATAATACCAAACGTTCTAAACCTAAACCGAAACCAGAATGTGGCACAGAACCGAAACGTCTTGTATCACGGTACCACCATAATTCTTCTTTATCGATTCCGAATTTTTCCATTTTTTCGTCTAAAACTTCTAAACGTTCTTCACGCTCAGAGCCTCCGATAATTTCTCCGATTCCAGGGAATAAAACGTCCATTGCGCGAACTGTTTTTCCATCGTCATTCATACGCATGTAGAATGCTTTGATTTCTGCTGGATAATCAAATAAAATAACTGGTGTTTTGAAGTGTTTTTCAACTAAATAACGTTCATGTTCAGATTGTAAATCTGCTCCCCAACCTTCGATTGGATATTTGAATTTACCTTTTTTATTTGGTTTAGATTCTTTTAAAATATCAATTGCTTCTGTATAAGTTAAACGAATGAATTTGTTATTTAAAACATATTCTAAACGCTCTATTAATCCTAATTCAGAACGTTCAGCTTCTGGTTTTTGTTTTTGTTCTTTGTCAAAACGTTCAGCTAAGAATTTCAAATCATCTTTACACGTTTCCATTGCATAAGTGATAACAGATTTCATGAAATCTTCAGCCAAATCCATATTTTGATCTAAACGGAAAAACGCAACTTCTGGCTCAATCATCCAGAATTCAGCTAAGTGACGAGAAGTATTCGAGTTTTCTGCGCGGAAAGTAGGTCCAAATGTATAAATTTTTCCTAATCCCATTGCTGCAGTTTCTCCTTCTAACTGTCCAGAAACCGTTAAGTTAGTCGATTTACCAAAGAAATCTTGTGTATAATCTACTTTACCTTCTTCATTTTTAGGTAAGTTTTCCATATCCAAGTTTGTGATATGAAACATCTCTCCTGCTCCTTCAGCATCAGATCCTGTAATAATTGGCGTGTTGATGTAAACGAATCCATTTTCGTTGAAATACTTGTGAATCCCGAACATTAACGCGTTACGAACACGCATAGTTGCAGCAAAAACATTTGTTCTGAAACGTAAATGTGCTTGCTCACGCAAAATCTCTAAACTGTGTTGTTTTGGTTGTAAAATTGTTCCTTTTAAATCATCAGATGGCGCAGTTCCTAAAATTTTGATTTCTTTCGCAACAATTTCAATCTCTTGACCAGCTCCTTCACTTTCTACCACTTCTCCTTTTACTTGTAAAGAAGCTGCTGTAGAAATTTGTTTTATAATTGATTCGTCAAAATTTTCGAAATCTACTACTACTTGAATATTATTAATTGTAGAACCGTCATTCAACGCGATGAAACGATTACTTCTGAACGATCTTACCCATCCATTTACAACTACTTCCTGTAGCAACAAATCCTTGCCTTTTTCTAATAAGGCTTTAATTCCGTACGATTGCATATTTTTTTAATTTATCCTTACAAATTTAGTTATTATTTAAAGTTATAAAAATTATAGGCATAATTTTTGCCAATATTTTTCAAGCAACCTAAAAATCCTTTACAATTTCAATGAAAATGTAAAGGATTTTTGATTTTAGTTCATTTTTTGAAGTGAAATTACTCTAATTCTTAGATTCAAAACGCAAAAGAATTTCATTTATTCTTTGAATAAGAACTTTATCAGAATTATTATTTTGAATTAAATAATCTACATAATTTTTTAATTCATGGAATTGACTCTCTGTTTTGATAAAACCTTTTTCAACTAATTTTTTAATTCTTTTGAAATATGATTCAAAAATATCAATTTCATAATGTGTTGTTTGAATTTTTAAACGAATAAATTCATCTTTCATTTCATTATTAAACGCAAGATGAACAATATAATAATCTAAAGTCGCAAGTACTAAATCTCTATATTTTTTAAGTTCAAACTCTTTATTCATAAATTTAAATCAATATATACGATTCTGAAACGAGTCCAGAATGACAAAATCTAAATACCTACAAAAAATTCAAATTTACAGTTAATTTTAAATAGAAATTATCTTGGAATTTTTCTTCTGAATAAGCACCTAAACGGTAAAATGCTCCCAATCCAAATGTTTTGAAAATTAAATTATTTACTTCAACTCCTGTTTCGTGGTAATAATGATTCAATGTTTTGAAATCTAAATTTTGATGATCTGTTTTATCTTTCATATCACCTAAAACTCCACGGTAAACGAATTGTGGGAAAATAATTTTGTTTCCAACTTTAACGCCAGCAAAAATATGTTTCAATTGAAAGGATACAAATCGATCCGAATAAAATTCTCCAGGACGCATTGTTTCGAAATTTGTTAAACCTCCTACTCCAAAGTTTGCAAAATCATTGCGTTTTGCGTTTCCTTGTCCTTCGAACAAGTTCATCAACGGCATTTTTCCTTCAACCCAACCCGCATTTACATTGAAATTTGTTTTACCAACTCGCGTATCGAACACATCAAAATAAGAAATATTGAAACGAAGTGGATCATAATCAGAATTGAAAATATCCCAATATTTCGTCAACATTGCATAGAAAACAGATTTCCCGCTATTCACCGTCACTTTTCCGTAAGGCGTGCGGATAAACTTGTCTTTTGGTGCAAAACGGATCGCTAATTGCGTATTATACAAATCGTACCAACCTATATTATTCAGGAAAGAATAATCAAATTCTGCTTGTTGTTTTTCATAATTTGCCGAAATATTGAAGGTTACATTCTTGAAAATATCTTGCTCATATCCAAAAGAATAATGTTTATACGAAAAATATTCGTGATTATAAATATTACTAAAAGCTCCAGAAATTAGACGTGTATAATTCGATTGTAATAAAATTGGCGTTTTCCCAGAAGCCGAAACATCTTGCGAGTATTTTGCAAAAATTCGACCTGAATAAGGCTTATTTACATAATAATCTCCACCAAATCCAAACTTGAATGTTTCATCTTTGAAACCATAAGCTGAATACGCATTCAACGAATATTTATCGCTCCAATTTTCATTTGTATTAAACGCGGCACCAAGTCTAAAACCTTCGTAATCGTTAAACGCTAAGATTTTTGTTAAATCTAAATCAACTTTTCCTAACGATAATTTTCCACCAGAATTGATGATTCGCGTCAATTTCATTTGACGTTCTAACTTATATTTATCGCCAATACTATCAATTGTCGTGTATGTATTTCGCTCTTTGTTCGATAATGACGAATCACGATAATCTTCCATCACATTGTCCCATTTCTTTTCGTTCATATTTTGAAAAGAAATTTCGTCTTCGTAACCTAAAAATTCGTTGCGTTTGAAATGAGCTGGATTCTGAATATCCTTGAAAGTTGTTTCGAGATTAATCCAAATTTTTTCTTTTTTATCAATAAAATCATCATCAGCTAGTTTCTCTGTAATCTTGAAATTACCAGCTTCCATGCGATATTTTTGTTGATTTGGAATCCAAGTTCCATTATTCAATTTCCAATCTGCTTCTAATTCGGCAACATAATTTGAAATCGTATTTTCTGCTTCAATTTTGATTAAAGCATACGTTCTATCATCAATCCAAAGTGTTCCTTTAATTTGTCTTTTATCTGTTTTGATTGATGGAAAAAAGCTAATAACAGCCGTTTTTCGTCCATCAATAAAAATATCTTCTTTGAAACCATAACGGTAATGCGAAAGACCTTCGCGACTTACTGGATTAATAATTCCTTTGAAGAAAAAATTGATTTTATCTTGATCAAAATTGAACGCAATTGGTTGCATCGCCAAATATTCGTACAAAGGCG
Organism: Empedobacter sp. GD03739; assembly: GCF_029843245.1. Taxonomy (NCBI): domain Bacteria; kingdom Pseudomonadati; phylum Bacteroidota; class Flavobacteriia; order Flavobacteriales; family Weeksellaceae; genus Empedobacter; species Empedobacter sp. GD03739. The sequence continues at coordinate 24,844 of NZ_JAOCHX010000011.1, forward strand.
AACGCATTCCAGAAATACGAGAAGATTGAACGATATTTTTTAGTCCAAAACGCTTCGAAACTTTGTGATCCATTGCACGTTCTCCCAAAAATAAATGACTATTGTCTAACAATTTTTTCCATTGATTATTGACAGAATCTTTGTGATTTTGAGGTTGAATGATAAACGGAATTGAATCGTTATTTACTGTACTCCAGAATTTTGTGTATGATTTTAGGAAAATATTTCCGCCATTTCTGATTGTATTTTTGGACTGATTGCGAATTGCTTTGATAATCAAATTACGACCAACGGAATCATTTGTCGTAAAACTAACCTCATCCAAACTAATGAAAGAAGGTTTCATCATAATTTCGACCAACTTTTTACCGTCAGTCTGAATACTTTCCGAGAAATATCCGTTTTTGATTACATCAATAAAATGAACAGAATCATTGATATCCAATTCTCCTAATTCGTCTGTTTGACCTAGGAATTGTTTGGTATCACTGTAAACATTGGCACCTGTTAAACGAAATTCGTCTTGAGCATCGAATACTCTTACTTTAATTTGAGCAAATGTGGCAATTGAGATACAGAAATTTAGCAGGAATATATAATTCTTCATCGTTTGAAATTGATTATGCAAATAAATAAAAAAAGCAGCGAAACGCTGCCTTAAAATATTTTTTTTTCAAGAAAGATTAAACTTTCATGATTTCAGCTTCTTTTTTCGTTAAAGCTTCTTCTAATTTCTTAGAAAACTTATCTGTTAATCCTTGTACACGTGTTTCGTAATCTTTCACCATGTCTTCAGAAGCTTCTTTTACACCTTTAAGAGCTTTGTTAGCATCTTGACGAGCATTACGAAGAGAAACTTTAGCGTTTTCCATTTCAGCTTTTGCCATCTTAACTAACTCTTTACGACGTTCTTCCGTTACTGGAGGAATACTAATGATAATAGAATCTCCATTGTTAGAAGGTGCAAAACCTAAATTAGCATTAATAATTGCTTTTTCGATTTCACCAATTAAATTTCTTTCGTACGGTTGAATACTCAATGTCATTGCATCTGGTGTATTTACATTTGCAATTTGAGTTAACGGAGATAAACTTCCGTAGTAATCAACACGAACAGAACTTAACATTGCAGGAGTTGCTTTACCTGCTCTTAATTTGTCAAATGCTACCTCTAAGTGACTTACAGTACCTTGCATTTGTTCCTTAGCCGTTTCTAAAATAATATCTAATTCTTCCATTTCGGGATTTATTTATTTGTTACTAGAGTACCTACGTTATCTCCTAAAATTAATTTTTTCAAGTTACCATCAGTATTCATATCAAATACAATAATAGGTAAATTATTTTCTTCACTCAAAGTAAAAGCAGTCATATCCATTACTTTTAAGTTTTTATCGTAAACTTCTTGATAAGAAATTGTTTCGAATTTCTCTGCTGTTGGATCTTTTTCTGGATCTGCAGTATAAATTCCATCAACACGAGTTCCTTTCAAAATAACATCAGCTTGCGTTTCAATTGCTCTCAAAACGGCTGCTGTATCTGTTGTAAAATATGGATTTCCTGTTCCTGCACCAAAAATTACGACACGACCTTTTTCTAGATGACGCGTAGCTCTTCTTTTGATAAATGGTTCTGCGATTTGCTCCATACGAATAGCCGTTTGTAAACGCGTATTAACGCCAGCATCTTCCAAAGCTCCTTGTAATGCCATACTGTTAATCACAGTTGCTAACATTCCCATATAATCTCCTTGTACACGATCCATACCAGAAGCAACACCTTGTACACCTCTAAAAATATTACCACCTCCGATTACGATTGCCACTTCGCAACCAAGTTCTGCAACTTCTCTAATTTGTTGCGCATATTGTTTCAGCATATTTGGATCAATACCATATTGTAAATCTCCCATTAATGCTTCACCACTCAATTTAAGTAATATTCTTTTGTATTTCATCTTGTCAAAGGTTTTCTTTTGCAAATATAATTTTTCTATTCTGATTTATCCTAACGTTCGAAAATGTCAAACGCATTTTTTGTTGTAATTGCTGCAATTTCAGCTGGTGTTAGATGGTAAATATCGACCAACTTATCGCAAACATGTGTCAAATAACTACTTTCATTTCGTTTTCCACGAAACGGAACTGGAGCTAAATAAGGTGAATCTGTTTCGAGAACGATATGTTTGATATCAAAATCACCTAAAAATTGATCTATTTTACCATTTTTGAAGGTTACAACTCCACCAATTCCTAATTTCAGATTGAAATCAATTGCGCGTTGTGCATCTTCTTTTGTTCCAGAAAAGCAATGAAAAATTCCGAATAATTTTTCATCTTTCACTTCTTCTAATACTTCAAAAACTTCGTTGAAAGCATCACGGCAATGAATCACAATTGGTAAATTCTTTTCTTTTGCCCATTCAATTTGCGTTTTGAAAGCATCTTGTTGCGTTTGTAAAAATTCTTTTTCCCAATACAAATCGATTCCAATTTCGCCAATCGCCTTAAATGGACGTTTATCAATCCATTCGCGCACATGTGCCAACTCCTCCTTTATTGTATCTGGATGAACCGAACACGGATGCAAACCCATCATCGCAAACATCGAATCTTGATGTTGACTTTCTAATGCCAACATTCTATCCGTGTAACTTCTATCAATTGCTGGTAAATAAAATCGCTCTACTCCATTTTGCTTTGCTCGCGCAATTACTTCATCTATATCATTCTCAAATTGCTCCGAATATAGATGTGTATGTGTATCAATTAACATGTTTTATTTTTGATTTCAAAAGTTCTTTTTCAGCAGAAAAATCAAGTTGATTTCCTTTTTCTAGTTCATTCATCAATGCAATCGTTTTTATTAAAAATTGTTGATGATTTTCTGATTCTTCATTAAAAGGACGGTGATTAATTGCTGAAATAACTTTGTTTATTTTTTGAATAATTGTTTGCGTTGATTGCTCGAAATACGTTTCTGAAAACTTTTCCCAAATGTAATCAACGGCTTGTTTCGATGGATGAATCAAATCTTCTTTGAAAAAACGATAATCTCTCAAATCATCCAAAACTAATTCATATGACGGGAAATATTCAACTTGATTATTTTGAAGACTTAATTGATATAAAGCATCCAACAATCTAGCTTTACTTACATTATTTTCGATCATTCCATCTTTTGTATGACGAACAGGACTAACTGTTGTAATGATGCGAATAGTTGGATTAATTTTCTTCAAATCTGAAACAATCAATTCCAACGATTTTAGATTATCTTCTGTTGTTAATAATCTTTTTTCAAATTGTTTTGCCTCAACTTTATGACAATTCGCGACAATTTGATTTGAAGTTTTCCATTCATAAATCCACGATGTTCCCAATGTAATCATCAACACATCACAAGAATGAATGTAATCATGAACCTGATTGATTGTTGAATTTAATTCCTCTAAAACAGCTTCTTTCGTCAACGCATTAAACGACGAATGTACATCGAAACAGAAAAATTCTTCTCCGTTTTGATGTACATCAGTTATTGTAAAATATTTTTTATGAATGCTTCTTTCTATTAAATTTTGAATGGAATGTGAATTAAAAATCACTCCAAATGGATTAATTAATCCGTCAAACTTTAAATCGGTCAAACGCTTTCCAATTTCATCTGAAAAACAAGAACCTATCGTCAATATTTTGTGTTGATGATTGAGTTTAAAATCAGAAGATTGAATTTGAAAAGACGTTCGAAATTGCATTTTTTATCCTTGTCGATCAATTAAAACTTCGCTTAATTCTCTCAAATAAGATTTACGTTCTTCTGGAACATCAATTTGATCCAAATAGCTGTGCGCTTTATTTGTATATTCTCTAATTAATGTAGAAAGTTTACGGTTAACATTCAGTTTTCTGAATAATTTTTCTACCGCATATACTTTATCGATATTATCTGTATTTGAACTATACCAATATAATAATTCCTCTTTTTCTTCTTCATTTGCCGCTTCTAAAGCAGAAATGTAAAGAATCGTTTTCTTATTCTCGAAAATATCTCCAGCATGTTTTTTACCTAAATGTTCAAGGCTACCAAAAACATCCAAATAATCATCTTTCAATTGATACGCGATTCCTAAATTCAAACCATATTGGTACAATTTATCCGAATCCTCTTCCGAAGCGTTTCCAATCATTGCACCTAATTTCAAAGCACAACCAAGTAAAACACTCGTTTTTAAAGAAATCATATTGATGTAATCATCGTACGAAACATTCAATTTTGTTTCATAATTCACGTCCAATTGTTGTCCTTCACAGACTTCTAAAGCAGTTTTAGAAAATAATTTTGTCGAACTTTTAAATAATTCTGGTTCTAAATCTTCTAAATATTGATACGCTTTTACCAACATTGCATCACCAGAAAGAATCGCTGTATTTAATCCAAATTTTTCGTGAACTGTTGGTTTACTTCTTCTTAATGAAGCATTATCCATAATATCATCGTGCATCAACGAAAAATTATGAAAAAACTCAATCGCTAACGAAGGTTTCAATGCTTTTTCAACTTCACCATCAAACAAATCAGTTCCCAATAAAGTCAAAATTGGACGAATTCTTTTACCACCAATATTCAAAATGTAATCCATCGGTTCGTATAATTCTTCTGGATTTTTAGAAAATGGATTTTTATCAATTGTTTCGGCAATTAATTCGTGAAATTTATCAAATGAGTACATAGTTTGATTTTTGTAAAAATTAAGTTTTGGCAAATATAACTAAGAATGATTGATTTTGGGTTGTTTTCTTTTATTTTTGATTGAACCTAAAAATTCGATTCCGACAATCAAATACAAAAGAATTTGACCAATAATCGCAGCAATAAAATAAGGATGACCTTTTTGTAAAACAATCTCAGCACTTTGCAACGAAGGAATTGTCCAAAAATAAGTAGAAACAATTACTAAAAGCAACGCATTAAGCCTAAAAATCCAAATTTTATTCATTTTATATGTTCCGAAATGGATAAAAAAAGCGCCCAAAAAAGTATAAGCCAACACCTCAAAAAATTCATTCAGCACAAATTGTTCTCTAAATAAGCCAAAAATATCTTTGTGACTTACAAACAAAAATTCTTCAGGAACAAGATAACTCCAATGGTTTGCAATAAAAAATAAAACAAGATTTAGCATCAAAACAATCGTCAATTGATCTTTGAATTGATCAACAAACATTGAATAATACTTGAACTTTGAGATTGATTTCTTTGATTTCATTTAACGAAATAATTCACTTACAATTTGATACGATTTTCGTTTTGCTTTTTGATCAAAAACATTCGTCGAAACCATAATTTCATCAATTTTAGATTCAAAAATAAATTCATCTAAACTCTGCGCCAGAGCACCTTTACTTCCAATAAAAGACAAAGCTGTCATTCCTTTTAGCATATATTTTTGCTCAGGCGAAGCTAATTCTAACTGTGTTTTTTCGGGTGGAACAATTGGTTGGCGTTTATCGGTAATAATATTCAAAAATCCTTGGTACATCGACATCGATAAATAATGCGCTTCTTCGTCTGTATTCGCCGCAATTACATTGACACAAGCTATCGTATAAGGTTCTTGCAAAAATTCTGAAGGTTGAAATTGAGAACGATAAATCTCTACCGCATTATAAAATTGTTGTGGCGCAAAATGCCCCGCAAATGTATAAGGCAAACCTAATTTAGCCGCCAAAAAAGCAGAATCTGTACTTGATCCCAAAATATAAATCGGCACATTTGCACCTTCTCCAGGAATCGCACGCACTTTACTTTCTTTATTATCTAAACTAAAATAGTTTTGTAGATTTTTGATTTCAGCTTCAAAATCGTAATTCATAAAATTATCTCCTCTACGCAAAATAGAAGCTGTTAATTGATCAGTTCCTGGTGCACGACCTAAACCTAAATCGATACGATTTGGATAAAGCGCATCCAAAGTCCCAAATTGTTCTGCAACTGATAAAGCAGTATGATTAGGTAGCATTATTCCTCCCGAACCAACTTTAATTCTTGAAGTTCCATTTGCTACATAGCCTATTAATAAAGAAGTTGCCGCGCTCGCTACATTCTGCATATTATGATGTTCAGATAACCAATAACGGCTATACCCTATTTCGTCTACAAATTTTGCGTTATCTAACGTGTTTTTGAACGTTTGATTTAATGTATCTCCTTCTCTTACATAAGCCAAATCCAACACTGAGTAGTTTATTTTTCTCATCCGTTCTTTTCTAATTAAAATATTAAACTAAATTACAAAGAAAAAAATTCAAAAAAAATTCCCCCATAACATACATTATGGAGGAGATAATTTTGTAATTGGATTTATAAATAGGTTTAAGTAGTTGAAGAGTCTAAAATTTTTAATTAATAGTTTGATGATAGATTAGTAATCTTTCGAGATACTTAATTCAAAAATAGATAATTAAAAAAATAAATACTCAATTTAGAGGGGGACAACTGGGGGGACATTTCATATTTATCTAAATATCAATATTTTGAAAATAAAGTGAAACATAAAAATAATTCAATTTTTTGTTAAGATTTACAATTTTTTCGGTCTATATTTGAAAAAATAATATATTGAAAGTTTCTATTTTTTTTACGCTCCTACTCTTTCCTTTTTTATTTTTATCATCATTTAGTTCTATTAGTAAAAATGATGAACGTATTCTTATTGAAAAAATCATCGAACAGAATAAAAATGTGACAGATACTATTCAATTGCAAAATAATTTCAAGAAATTAGATATCTCATCAACTTCTTTTTTATCAAAAAGTCTAAAATCAATTTATCAAGTTTATTTAGCTAATCTTTATGCACAAACCAACGATAAATTAAACAAAAAAAGTAATTCGTTATTTGAGTCTGCATTAAAAGTTTCAAAAAATGTTAACTCACCAGAATTACAAATTTGGGTGAACACACAATATGGGTATTACTATTATAATTTTAGCCAATATCAAAATGCTTATCCATATTTTATGGAAGCATCAAAACTTCTCGACTTAACAAAAGATGAGGATATTTTTTCTAAAAGTGATGTTTACAAAAAGAATGCATTTTACTTTATGAATGTAAAAGAATTTGATAAAAGTGAAAAATATCTTTTGTTAGCTTTAAAATATACCAACAAAAAGGACCACGAATATGGAACAATTCTGAATGCGATTGGTCATGTTTTTATGAATAAAAATAATATTAATATAGCAAATAATTACTTCGAATTAACAAAAGAATATGCAATTCAAAATAAGGACGAAATTCGATATGCAAAAGCTTTAGGTGATATTGCCTCTATAAATATTCTCAACAAACAGTACAATTTAGCGATTGATAATTTGAAAAAAGATATTAAAATTTCTAAAAAATTAAAAAACGCTCGAAATTTAATGTACGCTAATATTCAATTGGGAAAATTGTACTTGCAATTAAATCGAATTGATGATGCTAAAATAATTTTGAATGAAGCAAAAGAATATGCTTCTCAGAAAATTTATTTGAACAGTTTTGAATATGACATTTATAAAATCTTATTAGAAATTGCTGTAAAAAACAATAACACCAATGAGGAGTTAATTAGTCGAAGAAAACTAGATGAATTGGAGTTAGAGTTACAAAAAACTGATGGTCAAAATGTGATTAATGAAATTAATTGGAAAATTCAACAAGATAATTTCAACTTTAAATTTGAAGCAGAAAAAGCAGAACAAGAGAAAACAACCATCCTAAAAAATGCATTATTTCTTATTTCTTTTCTATTAATCATCATCATTTTATTTGTAATAATTTCTTATCGTCGAAAAATAAAAATACAAAATTCTACATACGATAATAAAATATTATCTATTCAAAATGAAAAACTTAAGTCTGAAAATAAATTAAATAAAACCGCTCAAACTTTAGAATCTTATAAAACTTATTTGTCTGAAAAGAATAAACAAATAGTTACATTAAAAAATGAAATCAATTCTATTTCCAATTCAAGTACCATAAACAAAGAAAAACAATATAATGAATTAGTTAATCTCTTAGATTCGCATTTAATGACAGACGAAAGTTGGGGAAATTTCAAAAATATTTTTGCTCATGAACAAAACGATTTTGTAAAATATCTTTCTCAAAATTTTCCATCTTTAACCGAATCTAATTTGAGAACTATTTATTTGTTAAAATTAGGCTTGAACAATTTAGAAATTTCGCAAATCTTAGGAATTTCGGCTGATTCAGTCAAAAAAGCGAAACAACGCTTAAAAAAGAAATATAAAAATTTTGATCAAATTTTTCAAGATTAAGAAAATAGGAGATAAAAAAGATGATTTACTAAATAGTAAATCATCTTTTCACTATTACTTCAACTCGAAGAAATCTCGTTTTCCTATTTTAATTTTAGTTTCGGTTTTTAATTCAAAATCATCAAAAGCATCCATTTTTTTTTCTCCATTAATTTGTACAGCGCCGCTTTCTATCAAACGTCTAATCGCATTTCTCGACAAATCTTTCTTTAATTGATGACAAACATCTAACAATGTAATTTTATCATTTTCAAAATTGAATGAATCAATTTCAATTATTTCAAAAACTCGATTATCATCATTTCTTTTCTGAAATTGATTATTAAAAAATTCTTCTGCTTGCTCAGCTTCTTTTTCAGAATGATATTGTGTAATAATATTTTTTGCAACTAATTTCTTAATTAACATTGGATTATCTGTTTTTAATCGCTCATTCAAATTCATTTTTTCTTCAATAGAAAAATCCGTTGCTAACGCAATATATTCTTCTAATAAATCATCTGGAATAGACATTGTTTTCCCAAACATTTCATTTGGTTCATCCGTCAAACCAATAATATTATTCAACGATTTACTCATCTTTTCTTTTCCATCGGTTCCTCTCAAAAGTGGCATACACATTACAATCTGAGCAGCTTCTCCATTGGTTTCTTGCAATTGTCGTCCCATTGTACAATTAAATAATTGATCCGTTCCTCCCATTTCGATATCAGCACTTATCTGAACAGAATCGTATGCTTGTAAAATCGGGTAAACCAACTCATGCATTGCAATCGGCGTATTTTCGGTGAAGCGTTTATTAAAATCATTTCGATGCATCAGTTGTGCAACCGTAACTTTTGACAACAACTGAATAATATCCGAAAAAGGTAAATGATCTAACCAGTCTGAATTAAACACAATTTCAGCCTTATTCACATCAATAATTTTTGACAATTGATTAATGTAGGTTTCCGCATTGTTCTGAACTTGTTCTGCATTCAGCGGTTGACGACTTTTATTTTTTCCTGTTGGATCTCCAATCTGAGCTGTAAAACTCCCAACCAAAATAACTATTTGATGTCCCAAATCTTGAAATTCTTTCAATTTCTTCAATACAACGGCGTGACCAAGATGTAAATCTGGTGCGGTAGGATCAAAACCTAATTTGATTCGTAATGGTCGATTTTCTTTTTCAGCTAATTTTAATTTTTCTTCCAATCCATTTTCTGGTAAAAAAATAGCTACATTTTCCTTTAAACTTTTTAAATTTTCCATGATTTTTTTTAAATAAAAAAAGCCCGAGCAAAACTGCTCGGGCTTGTAGATTATGATTAAATTTTTGACGTACAAAATTAATACGAAGTATACACATAGTCTACCCGAGCAAATATTGTACGATAATAAGTGCTAAAAAACGGTAAACGTAATATGTGTTGCAAAAACTTCATTTATAATGCAAAGGTAAGAATAGTTTTGAGAATAGAAATTTTCGTTCAAAAAATTATCTTAGACAATAATTCTATAGAAAAACCTTTATAAAAGTTTTTCGTAATAACTTTGTGTAAATTATTATAGAATGAGCAATAAAACTGCTAAAACAAATGTAGTACGAATTTTAGACACACACAATATTTCGTACGAATTGCGCGAATATGAAGTTGATGAAGAACATATTGATGCTTTGCATGTTGCAAATTCATTGAACGTAAATCCGGAAGGAATTTATAAAACTTTGGTTTTGAAAGGAAATATAGAACCATTTTTAGTTGCCGTAATTCCTGCAAACACACATCTTGATATGAAAAAATTTGCGAAAATTTCTGGTAATAAAAACTGCGAAATGCTTCCTTTGAAAGATTTGCTGAATGTTACAGGTTATATTCGTGGTGGTTGCTCACCTATCGGAATGAAAAAGCAATTTCCTACTTACATAGAAGAACTGGCTGTTTTGCAAGATCAGATTTGTATTAGTGCAGGAAAAAGAGGTTTACAAATTATTCTAAACCCCGAAGATTTAAGAAATTTGATTGAGGCTAAATTTGAAGATATTACACAATTTGATTCATAATTTATTTACTATTCAGAATGATTTTTTCTAAAATAGTTGGAAATTTTGCTTCATCTTCAAACGTCAAATCTGGATTTGCATACACAATAATTCCATTTTTATCAATCACATAAGTTGCTCTATTATTGTAACCTAAACGATTATAAGAATTATACATCAACGAAATTGCATAATTCTCATCATTCAAATACGTAATATTATTTGTTCGCAAAGCTGATTTCCATAATTCTAACAACGGATTTGTAGAACTAGAAACTGCGTAATTTTTTACATTTTGTAACAATGGATTATGATCGATTAATTGAATTTGAGCAGCACAAGTCATTGCTGCTTTCGTATCAATTGACGTAAAATCAGGCAAAATTTGTCCACTAAACGCCGCAGGATAAAACGTTAAAACTTTAAAAGTCGATTTATCATTCAAAAATTTATCTGTCGAATTAGTCTTATAATTCGGTCCATTCAAAATAAAATCTGGTGCTTTATCACCAACCTTCAAGGTTTTATTTTCTGTGATATTTACTTCTATGTTATCGATTTTAGACGTTCTTTTAATCAATCTTTCCAAAGGTTTCAGATGTTCGCCTTGCGCACGATAATCATTATCTCGCATCAAAATTTTATTGTTTTGATCCACTAGAAAAAGAATCGAACTTTCTACTAAAACATTGTTAGAATTTGACGTTGGAATTATACTCGAAATTGAATTTTGCTTAAAAGGTTTCAACCCTATTGCATTGTAAATTTTTCCAACTTCATCATAAATTACCTTCGTTCCATCCAACTTATTTTGATTAGTCGTTTCATTAAAAGCAAACGTTTGCTGCGGTTCTTTACTCCATTTATTATCTTCATTTACAATATAAATCACATCAATTTTTGGTGGATTTTGAGACGAAAATGCCAAATTCTTCACAAAATAATAATTCAGCGAAGTTGTCATCATGCTCGCATACGGATTCGTTTTGTATAAACTTGGCGTAAATACAATAATTTTAAAGTTTGAAGATTGATTGATATTTTCAATTTTATTAATCGGAAACTGAGCGCCAACATTCAAATTTTGAGCTTTTGTAAAACAAAAACCACATATAATTAGTACTATCGAATAGATTCGTAACATAAAACGTTTATTTTAAATAAACTAATAAAAACTACCACAAGATAACTAAAATTCTACTTTCTCAAAAAAACTATTCATTAAATTCTCATTAGAATTGACGATTAACTTTTGAAATTATCAAGTTTTTTTTGCAGTAAATCAGTTACCTTTGTGTTGATTTTTAATTTAAAATTTACACAAATGGAATTCAATGTTAGCAATGCTTTGAAACAATTAAATAATGATTATTCAGAAGATAAGGCGTCAGAAATTATCGAAAATCTATTGTATAATTCAACTGATTTTTCTGATGAAGACCATGAAATAATCGATCAATTGGGTGATAAATTTCTACGAATTGCTGCACAAATTTTTGTGGAAGATTTGGCGTATGATTTCAATACTTTGGTGAATTATTGGGAAGCTTTTATTGGACAATTAACAGAAGAACAATCTCAAAGCTTATTGAATTTCGCTATTGAACAAACGGATACAGAATTTGTAGAAGATTTTATTATTGGATACCGAAAATTTTATTCAAATCCCAAAGAAAGTATTACATTTTTCAATAAACTGAATGAAGACGAATTTTACGAAATTAAATTCTTTAAAGCACGTTGTTATGAGGTTTTAGGTGAAAATGAAAAAGCTGTGGAAGCTTATAATAGTTACTTAAATTCTGCACATTTCAAAAAAGAAGAAAATACTGAACAAGCTGCTGTAAACGAGTTCTATATTAGTCATAGTATTGCGCCTTTATTGGTGAGTTTAAAAAAATATGATGAAGCCAAAACTTACTTTGATCGTGTTTTAGGTAATATCGATTTCGAAGATTATTTAGCTAATTTTGAAGGTTCTAATCAACAAGAAATCAAAAGTTTCTTAGACGATTATGTCACAACTTTGGAAGAAACTGGAGATAAAACAACTGCTGAAAAAATTTCAAAAAAAATAATGCAATATTTTTCTTAGAATTACAACATTCGGAAATATAGTATTGATTTTTTAGCAAATATTCATAAATAGGTAAATTTAATATTTTCTTAACATTAATATAAATCCTATCTATTTGAGTATAAAAAAATAAATGTAAATTTATTTATCAAATTAAGAAATCTACCTACCTTTGTACTATAAATAATTTATTCATAGTTGTTAAGGATAATGAAGTTGATTTTCTGAAGAAGAATATCCTTAATCAAATAGAGTTTTTTTATAGTATTTTTAGGTTGGTTAGTGGTTCAATGCAAGTTGAACCATTTTTTATTTCTTATAACCATAAGCACAATGTCTGCAACCATTTTGGCAACATTTTCCTTTCTGATAATGGAAAAATTCTGTAAAAACCCAATACCCGTTTTCGATATAATAATGTATATGAGGAACAAACTCCGAAGGCATTGTTGGATGTGGATATTCTTGATCTAATTCTACAAAATAATTCAGTTTTTCTATACAAGAATTACACAAACATTTGTAATGCGTTTTCTTCAAAAACTCTTTTATTTCATCTTTTATAACAATTGTAGTACAAGCACAATTCGAAATATCATCTACCTTACACTCCATTGTTTCGTTACAACGCGAACAATTTTCGATCATTTTTTTAGATTATTTATTTGATTTTTCAAAATACGAAAAATTCATAAACTTATCTTAAATCATCTGATTGAAATTCTCTATAACCATCATAAATAAATAGTTATAAATTAATTCTATCTAGACATAAAAGAAATCATTTAAGAATAATAGATTTAAAGTCAAAACTTTAAGAAATTTGTAAAAGAATAAAAGATAGACATTATCATTATTCAATTAGTGTTTTTATAGTAGTTTTGATTGGTTAAAATCCTCGGAATAATTTTCCGAGGATTTTTTATTTTCTTAATCTATCAACTAATAAACCTATTACAAAACCGATAATCGAAGGTGCAATCCAACCTAAATCGTATTCGAAAAATGGAATTTTATTCAGATTTTCTATAGTCGATTCATCTAACTTTCCTAATAATTTCAATAATCCTAAAATTGCGATGATTGTAGACGCTATTAATGCAAAAATATAAGGTGTTTTGCTTTTAATTGTTTTTCCAAACAACACTATATAAATAACTAACGTGATTGTAATTGGATATACGAAAGCCAAAGGTGGATATGCAAAATTAATAATTTCGTCTACACCTTTTATTGATAAACCAAACGATATTACTGTACATAAAATCACTAAAGCAGTATAACTTACTTTTCCATTTGTTAAACGTCCAAAAAATGTACCTACCGCAGATGTTAATGCGATTGAAGTTGTAAGACAAGCAAACGCCATACATAACGCAATTGCAATTAACCCATACTGTCCTAATGTATTTCGAGAGATTTCTATTAATAATTCTGCACGAGAAATTTCTGGATTTGTAATTCCAGAAGTAGCACCTAAATAAATCAATCCACCATATACAAATAACAAACAAGTTGTAGACAATAAACCTGATATAATTACAATTTGAGATTTACTTTTTGTATCAATATACCCTTTATCTCGTGCTGCTGAAATAATAATTCCAGCAAAAATAACAGAAGCCAAAACGTCTAATGTTTGATAACCTTCTATAAAACCTTTCGAAAAAGATTGCATCATCGTTAAGTCTGAAGGTAAGAAATCAGCGGTTGGGTATATAATTCCAATGACTATTAATAAGGTCAATAAAATCAATAATACTGGTGTTAAATAATTTCCAATAACGTCTACCACTTTTGAGGGACGAATCGCTAAAATAAGTGTTACTGCAAAAAATAGTAACGATCCCCACATCGGATCCAATGTTGGAAAAAATGGTTTTAATCCCACTTCGAATGTTGTTGCGGCAGTACGAGGAATCGCAATTAACGGTCCGATACAAATCATAATAATTGTACCTAAAATAGCCGCCAAATGTTTGTTCACACGATGCCCTAAATCATTAAAATTATCACCCGAAAAAACAACAGATAAAATACCAGTAAATGGCAATAAAATACCAGTTAACCCAAATGCAATCATCGCGACGAAATAATTTGAGCCCACTTCTAATCCTATCAAAGGAGGTAAAAGAAGGTTTCCTGCACCAAAAAACATCGCAAACAACGCAAATCCAAGTGTTAATACATTGGTTAACTTTTTACTTTTCATATATTTAATAATTCTATCTGTTTTAAAAAACGGTTCGCAAATTACTACAATTGCATTTTCAAGCCTTAAACTTAGTAGAATTATTCGATAATCACACAGCTAATTTATAAATTTGACAGATTTGAATAATAATTTTTATATTTATCAGATTTTAAACTTTATATATTATGAATGTTTTAATCATCGATATCATCAAATCTTAATTGATTTGAAATTTTATCTAAAGTGATAATTCGATTCGTTGGTGTATAACTTTCTCCATTTGGCTGAAAATATTGAATATCTATCTTCATAGTTTCAAAGTAAACATTCATAACAAAAATTTTTAAGCTTTTAATTTTAAAATTTTTGTAATAATATTTATGAGATAAATATTAAACATCATAAAACAGATTGATATTGAAGGATACTCAAAAACAGCGAAAAATAGTATGACCGAACTAAAAAATAGTATTAAAACTACCGCTAAAAAAATCGAAAAATAATTAAGATAATTAAAACCTATCGTTTCTTCATCATCAAAATTAGTGTAGAATATTGCTGCAAAAAAATTGACTATAATTAAAAGAAACAATAAATAACCTAAAAGCGGCAAATAAAAACTTAAATCATAAAATCCTCGAATAATTGTTTCATCTAAAACAAAAGCTACTGAAATACAAAGCCATGTAATGTTGGTCCAAGTAAATATTTGTCCAGAATTAGAGAAAATTTCTCCTAAAAACAACTCCGAAATCTTATCAATTTTCAAATAAAATGACACTGCAAATAGGCAAATCACTAACTCTATAATAAAAATAGAAAAACTGAAAATTGTATCATTATTTTTAACCACAATATCTGTAAAGGAAATTGCCATCAGTACAAGACCGATGAAAAAATCCCAAAAAATAAGTGTGCAAATGTTATTTTGTTTTGTTCCATTCGATGTTTTTTGAATAGTACATTAGGATTGCAACAATAATAAATAATCCTATACTTCCTACTAATAACGCGTGTTCTTTGAGTTGTAAAACACTGTAAATAAATGTGTATAATAAAATTAACATTAATGTAATTTTGAATGTTAATCCAAAGGATTTTAGGAAAGAATTAACGAAAAATGTAATCAATAAAATAGTTGCACCAGATGAAATAAAGTAAGCGATGTCAAATCCTAAATATTCTGACAACGATAACAATAACACAAAATTGACACAGATTGCAAATCCAACTAACGCATATTGTACCAAGTGAATATTAAAATTATTTCGACTTTCGATAAAGAAAAATGCCACAAATGTTAATCCAATGAACAGAATCGCATATTTTGTCGAACGATATGTTTTGTCATAATGATCGTTCATCTGTAAGAAATTAACGCCAAAACTATAATCAGAAAAGTTAGAAGCGTCTTGCCAAATCTGTCCTTGCAAAGGATTTTGTTGATAAATAGACCATTTTACATTGGTTTTTCCATTCTTTGTTTCGGGATCAGAATTAGGTAAAAAATTCCCATCATATTTCAAATCTTTCCAATTTGTAGTCAAATCAACTTTTGTATTAATCGCCGATGGAATGATATTCAACATTTGCGAACCTTTCATCACCAAATTGATTGAAACTTGATTAAAATCGAATGTAGAAGGATCTATTTTTTGAGACATCATTTGCACAGGCATCACTTTTTTAGTGGCACTCGCTTGTTCCTGATATTCTCCATTTTCTACTCTAACTTCTGGTTGAATAGTAATTGTACTAGTCGAATTATCCATATTCAGCGGATAATTTTTGTCGTTAGATTGTACAATTACTTTGTTCTCATATCCTTTAGAATCGGAAATACCAAAAACAATTTTAGTCGAAACTATATTTTCTGCGTTTACTTCCATTTCTGCAAGCATATCCGAATAATTTTTAAATTTCGAATTGATATTTAGCTTAGAATTGTAAACTACTGCTTCATAAATACTACGACTTTTTAACTGCGTATCAATCGTTCCATTGATATTTAAATCATTAGCAGAAATATACTTTTTCACTTGTTGCTTCACAATTTTTCCTTGTCCATCATTTACATTTTCCATGTAAGTAACCTCGATAAAAGGACCATAAATCGTCTGTTTCCCACTCCATTTATCTGAAATTTCGGTAATTACTTTTTCCTTGTTTCCTTGTCGTTCTTCAATTAAATTTAAAATGAACGGAATCGGAATTAAAAGTCCTAAAACTAAAAGGCATACCAAAAATCCTTTTATCATTGTTTTGTTTTGTGAATAAACTGATTCATTTTCAGGTTGATATTCATTTTCTAAATCATTGTTTTCCATAAGTTTGAATTTTATTATTTATTTTAAAAAGTACTTTTTTTTTCAAAGTTTAAATGCAAAAAAAATTATTTTATATTCTTTATTAATTTTTCAAGATAGTTCAAATGCTCCTGAAAAGCTTGTTTTCCAAGTGCTGTTATCGAATAAGTTGTATTCGTTTTTCGACCTATAAATCCTTTGTGTACAGTAATATAATCGTTTTCTTCTAGTTTTTTTAAGTGCGAAGCCAAGTTACCATCAGTCAAATCTAAAAAGTCTTTCAAATCCTTAAAAGAAATTTCTTCATTCATGACCAAAGCACTCATAATTCCCACACGAATACGATTATCAAAGACTTTGTTTAATTTATTAAGATTAAAATCCATGTTGCAAATTTAAGCTTTGTAATCATATTTTCGCACCATCCAAATCCCAAAAATTAGATGTAAAAGCCCGAAACCGATAAACCAAAACAATAAACCATTGAAAATAAAATAGAAAGCCAATAACCCTAAAAAGATTTCGCACATTGCCAAATATTTTATTTCTACAATTGTGTCACGTTCTACCGTATACAAAGCTAAGCCGTAAAACAAAAGCGTTGCTGGAGCTACATAAGCAAAACTAAAATTATTGATAAAAATCAAACTTACTATTCCTCCAACGATTAAAACAAAAAGAAATTTACGCAATATTCGTTTTGTAACTGGATTTATAAATTTAACGCCATCTTTTGTCGATTTTCTGGTCATAAAAAAGAAACCTCCAATACATGCAACCATTAAGGTTATAATTCCTAAAATGAATAATTTAATTTCTAAATTTTTCATTAAAATAGGTGTCAATGTTCCTCTATAATTTACTTGAAGTGCATCTTGTAAAATTAAAACATAAGCGATAAAAGCAGAAATCATTCCCACTACTCCAACCCAAACACCACTCCATCCACTAATACTTGTGAATTTTGATGTGCGTTGCATCATTGATTTGATTTCGTTTAAACTTTCTACAGGATTATTTGTGCTCATATCAAAAGTACTTTGTAATTCAAAGTTAATATAAAAAATGATTCCTCAAAATATTTTTTCAAAAAAAATCCAATTTCTAAATGAAATTGGATTTTATAAATATGATTAATTAATCAATTTTTAAGGATTTGTAGACCACAAAGAAGCTGAAGCCAGCATTGCGCGTTTATCTAATTTTAATAAATCGACAATTAATTGAGCAAAATCTTCAGGCTGAAGCACTTTTTCTGGATTTCCATCTGTGATTTTCAACACATCTTTTGACATCTCAGATGCAATTGTACTTGGAGTTAAAGTCGTAACACGAATGTTTTTCTTTCTCAATTCAAACATTAATGATTCTGATAAACCTATCAATCCCGCTTTTGAAGCTGAATAAGCAGAAGTTACTGCGTTTCCTTTTAATCCTGCTGTTGAAGATACATTGATAATATCACCACTTCCTAACTCTACCATCGAAGGAATTACTGCTTTAGAAACATAATATGGTCCAAATAAATTCGTACGCACAATCTCTTCCCAATCATTTTCTGGCATTTCCAAAAAACTTCCGAAAGCCGCAATACCGGCATTATTAATCAAAATATCAAACGCTCCAAAACTCTCAATTAATCGTTCAAGTTGCATTTTCACTTCAACTTTTTCGACTACATTAAAAATCGAATAATCCGCTTTTACTCCAAAACTTTTGATCTCTTCTACAGTTTCTTCTAATGTCTTTGTATTTCGTCCTGTCACAGCTACATTAACACCTTCTTTAGCCAATGCCAAAGCAACAGCTTTTCCTAAACCTCTACTACCTCCTGTGACTAAAGCATTTTTCCCTTTTAAATCTTGCATAATTATTTTATAATTAAAATTTTACAATTTATTTTTTTGAAGATTTTTTATGATTTTGAAGTACAAAGATAAACAACACAGATTTCTAAAAAAATATTTTTTATCTACTTAATTATAAGTATTTTTACTACTTAATCACACACTGAATGGATAAATATTTATTTTTTACTCTACTCCTTATCAACGTTCTCTCTTTTTTTTTATTTAAAATAGATAAAAAAAACTCAATTATTGGTAAAAGACGTGTATCTGAATTAGCACTTTGTTTTGTGACTTTGATTGGTGGAACAATTGGTTCTCTTATGTCAATGCAGATTTATCGTCATAAAACAAGAAAAAAGTCTTTTATTTTTAAAATAGTAATGATTATAGCAATACAATGTAGTTTATTATTTTTTTTAGTTGATCGAATTTAATTGTTCTAAAATTTAAATCTACGACCGTCTTTTTTCTCAGCTTGTTGTTTCTTTTGATTCAGTCTTTTTTGTTGAGAAGCTTTAGTAGGTTTAGTCTTTTTTCTAAACTTTGGAATAATCAATGCTTTTTCAACTAATTCTAACATTTTCTTTGTTGCAGATTCTTTATTGTCCAATTGAGAGCGAGATTCTTGCGAATTGATTTGTAAAAATCCTTCTGAATTAATCTTATTTTTTAGCTTTTCTGTGATTAATGCTTTTTCTTCATCAGAAAAAAATTGGGAATCTTCAACGTTCCATTTTGCTAAAACCATCGTTTCAACCTTGTTTACATTTTGCCCTCCTGCACCGCTACTTCTCGCTGTTTTATATGTTATTTCAGAAGAAAAATCTTTCATCACTTATTATTTTTATTGAATAAAATATGAGAAATCAAACAGATTAAAGTAAAAAAAACGCCAACAGCAACCACTCCATTCCATTGAAATTTATCCCACGCATTTGCTGCAATAAATGTTCCTAAAGATCCACCGATAAAATAGCTTGTCATGTAAACCGTATTCACTCGATTTCCTGCTTTGGCATCTAATCCAAAAATAATGGTTTGATTAGAAACATGCATTGCTTGTAAACCTAAATCGATCAAAATTACACCAACAATTAATCCCCAATATGTATAACCAAATTCATAGAAAAATCCCCAAGAAATTAGCATAGTAATGATGGAATAAAAGATAATTTTTGATGTTGACAGAACTTTTGAAACTCTACCAACTAATGCAGCAGCTAATGCTCCTACTGCTCCAATTAATCCAAAAGCACCAGCAACATCGCTTCCGACAAAAAATGGTGCTTCTTCTAAGTGAAAAACCAATGTTGTCCAAAATGCACTAAATGCTGCAAAACCTGTAGCTCCTCGAAAAGAAGCTAATCTTAATTGCGGTTGATTTTTTACTAAATCGACAATCGATTTCATCAAATTACCATAAGTTCCTTTGAAATTTGGTTGTATTTCTGGTAAAAATATATAGATAAAAATCCATAGAACAAACATTAAAATTGCGCCTATCATATAAACTTCTCGCCATCCTAAATATTCACCAATAAAGCCACTAAAAACGCGAGAAAGTAGAATACCAACAAGCAAACCACTCATAACCATTCCGACAGCTTGCGCTTTTTTTTGAGGTTCAGCTAATTCAGCCGCCATTGGCACAAAAACTTGCGGAATAACTGAGGTGAAACCGATTAGAAAACTTAATGGAAAAAGCCAACTTACAGATGGTGCAAAATACATTCCCAAAAGAGCTACTATTATAAAAACAAAATCGATTAAGATCATTCGTTTTCGTTTCAGTAAATCTCCTAAAGGAATAATAAACAACAATCCACAAGCGTATCCAATTTGTGTTAACATTGCAATATTAGAAACTTTACTTTCGGAAACATTAAAATCTTTAGCGATTAATGACAATAATGGCTGATTGTAATAATTATTTGCCACAACCAAACCGCTCCCAATAATCATTATCCATAAAATGATTGGAGTTAATTTGGGTTTCATTTGTAAATTTTCCATTCTAATATTCACTTGCTTCAGTCAAAAGTTTAACATCATCATGAGATAATTGCACATTTACAGCTTCTACAAAAGCATCAAGATGTTGTTCCTTAGTTGCACTCGCAATGGGAGCTACAACAGTTTTCTGATCCATTAACCAAGCCAATGCAACTGCCGAATAAGAAATATTATATCGTGTAGAAATAGTTTGTAAAGCGTCCAAAATTTTGAATCCTCTTTCATTCAAATACTTTTTGATTCCATTACCGCGCAAACTTTGTTGTAAATCTTCTTCAGTTTTATATTTACCTGATAAAAAACCACTCGCTAAACTGTAATAAGGGATAACAGCTAAATTATATTTCTCTGCAACAGGTTGCAAAAATTCTTCAAAATGCTGACGATCATATAAATTATATTCAGGTTGCAAGGTTTTGTATTGCGGTAAATTATAAAGTTCTGATTTATCCAACGATTCAGTCAATCGCTCCGAAGAAAAATTAGAAGCTCCTATAAATCTCACTTTTCCTTCTTTTATCAATTGATTATAAGCGGATAAAGTTTCTTCTACAGGTGTATTTACATCATCATAATGAGTTTGATATAAGTCAATATAATCTGTTTGTAAACGGATAAGTGATTCTTCTACTTCTTTTAAGATATGAACTTTTGTAGTATTTGGCTTATCTTGAATCATATTTCGTCCACCAACTTTCGTTGCCAAAACGATTTGATCTCTGATTCCTCTCGATTTTAACCAGTTTCCGATAATTCGTTCAGATTCTGTTCCAACATTACCTTCCACCCAATACGAATAGTTATTTGCAGTGTCTACCGCATTAAATCCTCTGTCCAAAAATCCATCTAAAATTCGAAAAGATTCTTCTTCATTCAATGTCCAACCAAAAACATTTCCTCCGAAAAAAATTGGTTTTATTTCTAAATCTGTATTTCCTAATTGTACATTTTTCATGGGGATAAAGATAAAAAAAAGCTACTTTGCAGTAGCTTCTTGTTGTAAAATTTTTTGACTCACACGTCGAAAAATGTAACTTTTAAGATACTTTTATGGTGTCTTCATAGGTTTAGAAAACAAAGCATCAAAGTTTAATACTTAGTTTGAAATCGATACCACAAATATATATACTGAATAATATCTATCATTAAAATAGAGTTCAGATTTCGTTAATTCACGTTTCAGCAAGGTGAATTGTGAATTTATTCAGGTGAAATTTTAATCAACTTTCAAAATCATTCGAACTTTTGTTCCTTTTTCATGAAAATCTATAAAAATATTTTCTTCAATATTATGATTAAGCAATTGTAAACGCTCATTAATTATCTTAAGTGCTTTCGAATCGTGAGTTTTATTTTGCGTAATTTGTGTTGTATTTCCTTTTCCGTTATCTGCAATAATTATTTCTAAATAATCACTTTTTAATCTAATAATCAATTTGATAATCGGTTGTAAATGATTTTGATCAAATGCGTGGACAAAAGAATTTTCGATAATTGGCTGAATCAACATTGGAGGAATTTTGATACGATAAATATCCAATTGGTTATCAATTTGAACATCAAATTCTATTTTATTTTTCCATCTAAAATTCTCAACTTCAACATATAATTTCAAAAAATCAATTTCATCTTTCAAACTAATTTCATCTTTTGTTGAAAGATTTAACATCTGACGAATCAAATGAGAAAAACGTCCCAACGAATTTAACGCATTATCAATATCATTATCCAAAATATAAAACTGAATAGAATTCAACACATTGAAAATAAAATGCGGATTCATTTGAGATTGTAAGGCTGTTAACTTCGTTTCGGTTAATTGTCGCTCTAATTGCAAACGTTGATTTTCTTGTGTATTTTTCTCATTTAATTGACTAATTTTTAATTGATTAAATTTATTTAACGTCTTGATTTTATTTGTATTATAACGATAAATAATCAATCCTAAAGTTAAGACTGACAACAAAATAAAATAAATATTCAAGTAAAAAGGTTCGTCAACATTCAACGAAACCAAATCAATAATTTGTTTTTGTCCGTTGCTTGTATCTGTTATTTCTAATTGAATACGATATTTACCATATGGTATATTCCGCAAATAAATAGATGGGTTATAAAAATACTCATTCCACTTTTCATCAGGATTTACACGATATCTGTACTTATAACTTTGAGCGAAATTAGCATCAACGACAGCAAAATTTAGTGTAATATTGTTCTCATTATTTTTTAAATTCAAATCTTTATCAATCAAATCAAACCACATAAATTTATCTATCCCAAAAGATTCATCATTAATTTTAAAACTTGTAATAATAATCTCTTTCGACTGATTTTTTTGCTTTAATAAATTCTCAAGATTTAACTTATAATAACCATTTTCAACACCAATTGTAGCCGTTTTTCCGTCAAAAATAGACGAATGTATATCCTTATTCACAAAACCTTGTTCATTGCCAATCATATATGTTTTACCATTATTGAAAACGAGTAAATTACGATTGGTTCCAATTAAAATTGAGTTCCCAAAAATGTCAATTGAACTAATATTTTCTCCACCAATTTCACGAATATTAATTACTTTTTTTGTGATTAACTCATCTCCCTTTATCTCTAAAATATAAACTTTCGCAAATTCTGTTGCAACCAACAACTGATTATCTCCAACACATTTTATCATTTTAATTTTAGATTCTTTAAACTGATTATTTTGCAAATACGAAATAAAATTTCCATTTTCATACTTGAATAATCCATCTAAAGAAGATCCAAAAAATACAGCTTTTTTATTTTGACAAATCGAAACAACATCTTTCGGAACATTCGCTTGCGTAGCTGAATATGCGTGATATTTTAGATTATTCAGATCATCAAAAACCAAAATTCCTCCAAAAGGATTTGTCTGAATAAATTGATTATTAAAATATGTAAATTGACTTGTTCGATTAGGTAAATAATCTTTGAATTCTCCATTAAAATCTAACTCGAAAAGTCCTAAATTAGTTGCTATAATAAACGAATTATGACGAATAATCATTTTATAAAAACGAAGATTTTTTTCTTTCAAATCAAAATCAATTTCATAAAAATCTTTATTTGATTGACTTAAAAAATCTTTGAATTTTGACTTATTTCGAAGCATATATTGATAAAAAGCATTTCTCTTTATCTGCTTATTGAATACATTATTCTCTTGAAAATAAAGTCCTTCTGGTGTTAAAAAATATTGTGTATTCGCAACTTTTAGAATTTCAATGACTCTTTTATTATCAATCGTTGAAAAATCTAAAAAATGATTAAAATGAACTTCAAAAAGTCCTTTATCAGCACTTCCAACATAAATTAAATCATCCGTTTTACTACTAAAAACTCGATACGGATAATCCGAAGTGATTTTAAAATTTTCTGTTTGATCTGTTATTTTATTATTCTTTAACTCCGCAACCATACCATTTCCCGCACCCGTTTCGTAACCAGCCAATAAAAGAGAATGACGTTTATCTGAAATGTTGTGATTTCTAAAAACTGGAAAATCATACGTTTTAAAATTCAATTTTTTATCCAAGAAATCGTTTATCGGAATAACATTAAGACCTTTAGACGATGACAAATACAAATCATTATTATACAAAAAACTATAGTTAATTCGATTGAAAGGATTGACCAACTTCAACTTATCACGATGAACTTCATAAACACCATGATCTATTGTTGCAACATAAACCTTGTTTTGATATTCGAAAAAAGATACCGCTTCGAACACAATATTGTTATTTTTTTCAAAAGAAGGATTATAAATTTTCTTTGATTTTGTATCAATAATCGAAACACCACCTTGCGCAGCAACATATATTAAATCATCTAAATAAAATAAATTTCGAACACGATCCGAAACTAATCCTTTCGCTGTATTAATTTGTTCAAAACGTTGACCAGTAAATTTCAATATCCCTTGTCCGTAACTTCCGAACCAAACATTATATTGCCTATCTTCTATTATTGTCCAAACATTATTGTATTGTACTTTCTCGAAGCGTTTCATCATTTTGAAATTGTCCATGTCTTTCACAAATACGCCAAAACGAGTTCCAACCCACAAGATTTTACGAGAATCTTTGTAAACACTCAAAATCTCATTGGCAGGCAAGCCATTTTCGTACGTGTATTGTTTTGTCAGAACATATTGCGCAGAAAGTTGATGAGAACAAAGAAATAAAACAAGTAAAAAAATGAAGTTACGCAACCACATTCGATAAAATTTTATACCCCAAAGAAGTCACAGGAAGATTTAATTCACCATCTTTTGGATGACAATTCAGAATCAATAAATTGTTTCGTTTATCAAATTTTTTAGCAAAATTAATATTAACCAAATACGATCTATTGACACGGAAAAAATTGGTTTGATCAATTAAATTTTCTACTTCTTTCAACGTTTTAGTTACCATGTACGCCTCTTTTTCGGTAAAAATTGTACAATAACTATCATCTGCTTTACAATAAATAATATCTTCAATTTTCAGTACCAAAACCTCTGTTATAGATGGAATAAATATAATTCCATGCTCATTTTTGAAAACATCTTTCAGATTATCAGTTTCTACTTCATCTTCAAAATCATCTGCAATATTAATAATCTCTTTCGTTATTTTTGTTTGATTTTGACGCTCTACAAAACGATTCAATAATACTTTAAGATCAGAAATTGAAATAGGTTTCATCAAATAACCCAAACATCCCCATTGATTTACAGCTTCTAAAATATAGTCTGAATGAGCTGTTGTGAAAATGACATCAAACGTAATATCATCGAAATAATCAAATAATTTAAACCCAAATTCCTCTGGCATCTGAATATCCAAAAAAACTATATCTGGTTGATTTTCCTTAATTTTTTCTACACCTTCTTTTACAGAATTTGCCGTATCAATGGAAACAAAAAAATCTGGCAAAGCATGTTGAATAATTTTCTTTAACCCTTGTTGAGCAAAGTGTTCATCGTCTATAATAAGAGCTTTGTAATGATTCATTTGAGTTTAATTTGTTACAAATATAAACTAAAAAAGGATGCTCCGTAGAACATCCTTTGATTATGATTGAAGTAATATTTTTAAACTCTTTTCGATTTTAATTGTAAAAAGATTGCTGCAATTATTGATCCGACCGAAGCCATAATAAAGCCAACCCACAATTGCGAATTATATCCTAATCCCATTGCAATCGGAATTCCTCCTAAAAATGCACCTAAAGCATTTCCAATATTAAAACTTGCTTGACCAGCCGCTGCTGCCAAAGTTTCTGATCCTTTTCCATTATTAATCAACATCATTTGAATTGGTGAACCAATTGTAAACGCAATTAACCCTGTAATAAACGACATGATATAAGCCATTATTTGTATATGAGATGTGAAATAAACAATCACTAAACAAATCGCCATCGACGCAAAAGAGATAATTGCAGCTTTATTTGGCGACATGGTATCTGCTAATTTTCCACCAATAAAATTACCTACAAACATTCCTAGACCAATCAAAGTCATAATAATTGGAATTTTTGTTTTGGGTAAATCTGCTACGTTTGTCATTAACGGAGAAATGTAACTTATCCACGCAAATAATCCTGAAGTTCCGATAGAAATCATCACAATTAATACCCAAGCTTCCCATTTTTTGAAGAAACTTAATTGTTCTACCAAACTTCCTTTGTTTGTATTTTTAAGATTCGGAACCCAAAGAGAAATCGCTAACATCGTGATTAATCCTAAACTTGCAATAATCCCAAATGTTAATCGCCACGAAAAAACTTGTCCTAATTTCGTCCCTAATGGAACACCGACCAAATTCGCAAACGTTAATCCCGCAAACATAATCGAAATGGCTTGCGCTTCTTTTCCTTTTGTTGCTAATTGTGCAGCCACAACAGATCCTACACCAAAAAATGCTCCGTGAGGTAAACCAGACATAAAACGAGCAATTAATAAGGTATTGTAACTTGGAGCGATGACAAAAAGTGAGTTGAAAATGGTAAACAATAACATAAAAAAGATCAACACTTTTTTTGGCGAATATTTACTTGTAGCCATGATCAATGTTGGAGCTCCAACCATTACGCCCATTGCGTACATTGATATAAAATTCCCTGCTGTTGGAATTGAAATATTCAAATCTTTTGCAAAATCTTCTAAAACTCCCATCATCGAAAATTCCGTCATTCCGATGGCTAAACCTCCCATTGCTAAGGCAAGTAAACTCTTTTTTACCATTTATTCTTCTATTCTTCGTATAATTCTATCGGCAAACCATCGGGATCTTCAAAAAAAGTAAACTTCTTTTGCGTGTATTCATCCACACGAATTGGCTCTACCATCACATTCAACTGCGTTAATTTTTCTACTTCATTTTCTATATTTTCCACAGCAAAAGCAATATGTCTCAATCCAGAAGCTTCTGGTCGAGAAACACGTTTTGGTGGATTAGGAAAAGAAAATAATTCGATGCAGTAATAATTTTGCAAAGCTAAATCTAATTTATAAGAATCACGTTCTTTTCGGTAAACTTCTTGCACAATTTCGAATCCTAAAATTTCTGTGTAAAAATGTTTTGATTTTTGATAATCCGAACAAATGATTGCAATATGATGAATTTTTTTTAATGCTAACATAATTTATGCGTAATGATTATTTTTTGCTCTTTCATATTGTGGCAACCACTTTATATCTTCTTCTAACTCTTTTGCAGCACGTAATGCGAAATATGGATCGCGTAATAATTCTCTTCCTAAAAAGATTAAATCTGCTTTTTCATTTTGAAGAATTTCTTCGGCTTGTTTTGGCTCAAAAATTAATCCAACAGCTCCAGTAATGATTTCGACTTGGTTTTTAATTTCATTTGCGAATGGAACTTGATAATTTTTTTTGACATCAATTTTTTGATGACTCACTCCTCCTCCAGACGAAACATCAATCACTTCTACTCCATTTTGTTTTAAAATTTTACACAATTCAATTGTTTCATCTAAATTCCAACCATTTTCTGCCCAATCCGAAGCTGACAAACGAACCCAAAGCGATTGAGTTGTAATATATTTTTGCATTTCAGCAACAATTTCTAACACAAAACGAATTCTATTTTCGAAACTTCCTCCATATTCATCTATTCGATTATTAATTAAAGGCGAAAGAAATTGATGAACCAAATAACCATGCGCACCATGAATTTCTAAAATTTCAAAACCAGCTTTTATGGCACGTTCAGTTGCTTTTCCCCATTCTTCTACAACATTTTCAATTTCAGAAATTGTTAATTGATGTGGAATTTCATCCGATTCATTAAAAGGTAAATTAGAACTCGAAACTGTTTTCCAACCATTTTTTTCGTCAGATTTTATTTGATTGTGTCCCAACCAAGGTTTTTCTGTACTTGCTTTTCGTCCTGCATGCGCTAACTGAATCCCAGGAACGCAATTGTATTTTTTGATTTCAGAAGTTAATTTTTGATACACTTCGATATGTTCATCTTTCCAAATTCCTAAATCGCCATACGAAATTCGACCATCTGCAACAACCGCGGTTGCTTCTTGTATAATCGCCGAAACATTGCCAACTGCACGCGAAACATAATGCTGAAAATGCCAATCATTTGGAAAGCCATCTTCCGAAGAATATTGGCACATTGGCGACATAATAATTCTATTTTTTAATGAAATAGATTCATTTATATTAATTGATTCAAATAATTTGCTCATTACTTGTTTTTTTGATTTGATTAATTTGGAATAAAATTCGTGAATTTGATTGATTTCTTAAAATGATTCAGCTTAAAAATAGTT
Source organism: Empedobacter sp. GD03739 (assembly GCF_029843245.1). Taxonomy (NCBI): domain Bacteria; kingdom Pseudomonadati; phylum Bacteroidota; class Flavobacteriia; order Flavobacteriales; family Weeksellaceae; genus Empedobacter; species Empedobacter sp. GD03739. Next base: position 53,474 of record NZ_JAOCHX010000011.1, read on the forward strand.
TAAATTCTAATCTTTCAGAAAAATTAAAAAAGCTTAGAAATACATGAAATCACAAATAATTTTAACAATTTATTTAAAACTGACAAAAAACATAAATTTAAAAAAATCTAATAATCAATCCGATATCATAGTAAATATCTAAGGTTCAGAATAATTTTTAATAAATCTTTCATTGTTTCTTAGTTTGTTCGTAATTTTACAAAAAAGTGAATTTTGGAAAAGAAAAAGATTGTCATTTTAGGTGCTGGATTTGCCGGACTTAAATTAGCCCGTAAATTAAATAATAACCCACACTTTTCTGTTACACTTATTGACCGTTATAACTATCATCAATTTCAACCTCTTTTTTATCAAGTTGCTACAGCAGGAATAAACGCTAGTGATATTTCGTTTCCTATACGAAAAGTATTTCAAGGAAGTAAAAATGTCAGCGTACGATTAGCTGAAGTAACAGCTATAAAAAAAGAAGCTAATATTGTTGAAACCACAATCGGGGATTTTTCTTACGATTATTTGGTTATTGCCATGGGATGTACCACAAATTTCTTTGGTAATAAGCAAATTGAGGAATTATCATTCCCAATGAAATCCACAAACGAAGCTTTAACGCTAAAAAACAGATTGTTAACAAATTTTGAAAGTGCTTATTCTGCTGAGTCAGAAGAAGAATTAGAAGAAATTTTGAACATTGTTGTTGTTGGTGGTGGACCAACTGGAGTAGAACTTTCTGGTGCAATTGCACATATGAAAAAACACATTCTACCAAAAGATTATCCAGATTTAGATTTCTCTAAATTGAATATTTATTTGATTGAAGGAGGTCCAAATTTATTAGGACCTATGTCTGATTTAGCTCATAAAAAGTCTCACGAATATTTGACAAATATGGGAGTACATATTTGGACAGAAGGACGAGTTACAGATTATGATGGAAAAACTATTTCCTTAGCTGACGGACGCACAATCAAAACAAAAAATTTAATTTGGTCTGCTGGTGTTACAGGAAATATTCCTGAAGGAGCTGTGTCTCAAGAAGAGTTACAAAGAGGTAACCGTTTTAAGGTAGATCGTACAAGTAAAATTATTGGAACTGATAACATATATGCTATTGGTGACATTTCTTGTATGGAAACACCTAAATATCCTCATGGACATCCTCAATTAGCACGTGTTGCTGGGGATCAAGCTATGAATTTAGCCAAAAATTTCAATAAAATTGGACAAGGTTTATCAGAAGATAAATTAACTTTATTTGAATATCAAGATCCAGGATCTATGGCTACAATAGGAAAACATAAAGCTGTTGTTGACTTACCTAAATTCTCTTTCTCTGGACGTATGGCATGGTTTACATGGATGTTCTTACACTTAATGTTAATCTTGACTGTTCGTAACAAATTAGCTATTTTCTTAAACTGGGCACAAACTTATTTTACAAATGATTCATCATTACGTATTATTGTTCGTCCAACGAAAAAAGATTTTAGATTTAATTTGAAAGGTTATCGCCGTTTCCCAAAGAATCGTGATAAAGAAGTAGAAGCTTAATCAAAAAAGTATATCAATAAAAAACACCGCTAAAAATTTAGCGGAGTTTTTTTTATCTATAAATTGAAATTTTATTTTCTTGCAGAAGGTGTTCTCACTCCTGTTTTTACTCTTTCTGTTGATGCAGATTTTGCACTTACAGCATCTTTAGCAGATTTGCTGTATAATTGGATAAAATCAAATAATCCATCAAAATCACCAGTCAATGTTTTACCATTCGAAACTCTCAATGCAAAGTTTGTAGATAATAAACTTCTGTTATAAGGGTCAAAATAATTTTTTAGATTAATAGATCCAGAAGAAAAATCTGTATCTAACAAAGCAAACGTTCCAGAATTAAGAACTGGCACATAATTTTGCATTATAGGATCTTCATAATATTCGATATAATCCAATCCTCTATCATTATTTTCTGTTACGTAAGATCCATTAAAACTTAAATCACCTCTTTGGAAAATTTCTAAATACAAATAAGCTCCATTTAATTTACCATTCTTAGGAACTGGATTTGTAGATAATTCTACACTATAATAAAATCCGCCATCAGCCTTTTTTATATCTGCAACAACTGCATTTCGAAGCGGAAATGATACACCATCATAATTGATTTGTCCAACATTAACAATTTCAGGTTCATAATAGCCATCATCATTATTCACACAAGATGTTAATGAGATAGACGAGACAGCTAACATTGCTAAAAATATAATTTTTTTCATAATTTCTAAATTTTCAAACTAATTATATTGCCAGTATTACAAATAGCGTGCTAAAAAATAACAACAACCAGTTTTGGCATAAAAAAAGTGTCACACAAACGTGCAACACTTTGATATTAAATAAAATATTTTTTAACAGAAAATTATCCTTTGATAACGATTTCCATTTTTTCTTGCTCTTCTAAAGCCAATTCCAAATCAACCAAGATACGTCCTGAATGTTCATCAGCGATAATTTTTTTACGTTGAGCGATATCCATCTGTCTTTGTGGTGGAATTGTAAAGAAAGATCCCGCAGAAGCTCCACGTTGTACAGGAACAACAGCTAAACCATTTTTCACAGAATTTCTGATACGGCTGTAAGCATCTAATAATCTTTGTTCGATTTTAGCAGAATATTCAGAAGATAATTTCAATAAATTACTTTCTTCTTTTTCTGTATCTTTTACAATTGTATCCAACTCAGCTTGTTTGTGAGATAAATGCTCTTTCATTGAGTTTAATTTTGCATTAAATTCTTCAACTTGTGCATTTTTTTGAGAAATTTTAACTGTAAACTCACGAATACGTTTCTCAGATAACTCAATTTCCAAACCTTGATACTCTACTTCTTTCGCTAAAGCATCAAATTCTCTATTGTTTCGTACGTTATCTTGTTGTTTCGTGTATTTTTTAATTAAAGCTTCAGCATTTTTGATTGCTTCTTTCTTCAATTTAATTTCTTCATCCAAACCTTTAGTTTCGTCAACTATTTTTTGGATTCTCGTTTCTAATTGTGCAACATCGTCGCTCAAATCTTCAACTTCTAAAGGTAATTCACCTCTTGTGTTTCTGATTTCATCTAAACGTGAATCAATTAATTGCAAGTCGTATAACGCGCGAAGTTTTTCTTCTACGCTTAGTTCTTTGATATTTTTTGTTTCAGACATAGTTAACAATAATTAACAGGATTGGTATTAATTCCAGAATTAAAGACCACAAAATTAGTAAATTTTTCTTTAAGATACGAAGTTATTAAGTTTTTTGTAAACTGTTCCGATTCAAAATGTCCAATATCTGCCAAAACAAGCTTATTTTCAGCTGTAAAAAAATCGTGATATTTCAAATCTGCCGTGATATAAATGTCCGCTCCAGCCGAAATTGCATTTTTTATTCCAAATGCGCCAGAACCTCCAAGTACAGCAACCTTCTTTATTTTTTTGTTTAATAATTTCGAATGACGAATAACGGGTGTATTCATTTGAGTTTTTAGATAATTGAAAAAATCGAGTTCTTCCATTTCATTTTCTAACTCTCCAATCATTCCAATTCCAATATAATTGTTTTGATTATTCAACGAAATAACAGAATACGCAACTTCTTCGTACGGATGATTTTTGAACAAAGCATTCATTACATCACTTTCCAAATGTTGCGGAACAACAACCTCTATTCGCGTTTCATTTACTGATTCCAATTTACCTATTTCACCAATAAAAGGGTTTGCACCAGCAATTGGTCGAAAATTTCCTTTGCCTTCTATCACAAAACCACACGAATCATAATTCCCTATTTTTCCTGCTCCAGCTTCATACAACGCAGATTTCAACTGCTCAGCATGTTCTGTTGGCACATAGGTAATTAATTGTTTGATGATTTGCAATTTTGGAATAAGAATTTTAGTATTCAATAAAGATAATTGTTCAGAAATCTTGAAATTAACACCAACTTTCGAATTATCTAAAGCTGTATGCGTTGCATAAATATTAATTCCATTTTTGATTGCTGTCATCACTGCTTTTTCAACATAATTTTTTCCGTTCAATTTCTTTAAACCAGAAAAAATAATTGGATGAAAACTCATAATCAAATTACAATTTTTCTCAATCGCTTCTTCCACAACTTCTGGTGTTGTGTCCAACGTTACCAAGATCTCTGTTACCTCATTATTGTAATCACCAACTAGCAATCCAACATTGTCAAAATCCTCTGCATACGCCAAAGGCGCTATTTCTTCCATCGCCAAAGCGACATCTTTTACTCGTATCATTTCTCTTTTAAAAGCAATTTTTCTGTAGGCAAATCATTTTCGATGCCTTTCCAATACGATTCAAAATTAAACTTTTCTAACAACTTTCTTGAAGCAACATTATCAGGATCGATGACAGCCATTACTTGCAAATCAGGAAATTTTTCTTTTGATTCTGCTAATAAATGTTCGCAAATCATTGATCCAAAACCTTTTCTCCAAAATTCTTTTTTCAATAAATAACCTATTTCAAGTGAATTTTCGATATGTTTGTTATACACCAATTTACAATCACCTAAAAGTGTGTCGTTTTCGTCATAAACCTTAAAAAAACCAAGGTTTTCGTTAACGCTACCTTTTTCTAAGATTGATGTAAATTTGTGATTTGCTTGCTCTTCATTCAAACCTTTTCCAGAGATATATTTCATCACTTCGTCGTCCTGAACAAGTTTAAAAAAGTTATTAAAATCTGTAGGTTTATATTTTTCGAACCGAATTTTCTTCATGAAATTTTGTTAATGCTTTTAATAAATTGATTTGATTAATCGTACGATTTAGATTTTGTTTTGGATAAGAAATCGAATAATAAATATCGTTTTCTAAATAATCTGCCAAAAATCTAACCGCTTGAATATAAATCACAATATACGCAACAAAATCCATATTATCAAGCTCGACAGGCGTCAACACATTTTTCAGGTGTTCTTGAAAACCTTTTTTAACAGCCAAATAATAATCTGCCGAAAAACCATTTTCTCCATTTGGATCGTCTTCAGCTTTCAGGTTTGCATATGTACGAATCATATCTCCAAAATCGCACAAAATATTTCCTGGCATTATTGTATCCCAGTCTATCACAGCGATTGCTTGCGAATGATTATCATTATTGAATAAGAAATTACTGATTTTTGCATCGGCATGAACGACACGTTTTGGGAAATCTATTTCTAAATATTTTTCAACTTGATATAGATTATCCAAAATATAAGCAACTTCTTCTTTCGTTTCTTCTAAACGCTCTGTTGAAGCATTTTTCAATGCATTTTTGAAATCATTTACACGTTTATGATAATCTAAAAACCCGACAATCGAAGGATGAATTTCATCAACATTAACATCTAACAAATACGAATGAAATTCACTAATTGTTTTCGCCGCTTCATACGCTTGTTCCGCAGATTCCACTTTCTCAAAACAAATAGAATTTGGAATAAAAGAAGTCATTCTCCAAGTTTCTCTATCTTCTTTTGCTAATAAATTTCCTTGCAAATCTTTTACAATTTCGATTACCGAATTTTGATAATTCTTTGCTTTTAGATGGCGAGAAATGATGTCAATATTGTTAGAAATTACTTCTGGTTGAGGAAAAACGTGCGTGTTTATTTTTTGTAAAATATATTTTTTTCCTTCATACTCAACTTCATAAGTAGAATTAATCCAACCAGAACTGATTGGATTAATACTAACTTGATCTATATTTTCGAAATAATGTTTTAATATTTTCTCCATTATATTTTATGTCCAAAGAGAATTTGGATATTTTTGATCATTGATTAAATTGTGAATAGAATTTACTACAACTTCTCTATCTTCTGGATAAGTCATTCCGAACCAATTGTCATCCGATTTTTCTACAATCACTTCCAATTGATCTTCTTTGATCATATCATTTACAACTTTCGGCAAGAAAAATTCTGCTTTCAATTGAGAAGCATTTTCGTGAAGAAATTCCTCAAATTTATCTTCTAATTTTCTGAAAATAGAAGGATGTAAAACAAAGAAATTCATCGATACAGCCGTATCTCCATCTAATGGTAAAACGTTATCATCTTCTTCGAAAACAATTTCTCCATTTTCGTTAGAATAGATATTTGTACGTTCTACAACATTCTCCAAATGACCGTTAGTTACAGTACATACTCCGCGAGAAACAGAACCATTTTCGCTAATCGTATTGGCCAATTTGTACGCAACCATACCATAAGTATTTGCAGTGATTTTTTCGTTTTGAACCAATTCACTTGCTTTTTCAAATGCTTTACGACCATAAAAATCATCTGCATTAATTACAATAAATGGATTGTTTAAATGATTTTTTGTAATCATTAACGCATGTCCAGTTCCCCAAGGTTTTTCACGTTTTTCTATTGTATCATAAATTCCTCTCGGAACAGATGTATACGTCGTTTGAAGAACAAATTCTACTTTACCTCCATTTTTTTCAATTAAATTTTGAAAATATTTTTTAGTTTCTGCATTAAATTGTTCATTAATAATGAATACAAAATGTTTTATTCCACAAGAAAAAGCATCGAAAATTGAATATTCCATCAACGTTTCTTTACTTGGTCCAATTGGATCAATTTGTTTTTGTCCTTTGTAGCGGCTTCCCATTCCACCTGCTAAAATGACTAATGATAAGGTTTTAGATTCCATAATCTTCTGTACCAAAAACTGGTTTTCTTGTTTTATATTTTCCTCTTGTAAAATCTGGCATTTCTTGAGAAGCACCGTTTCCTTCGATAGATTTTTCACTTAATGGTGTTACTGCATACCAAGTTGCTAAATCGTATACATCGAATGGGAATTCTTTGTTTGCTTTGATACACTCGATAAAATCATTCATTAAGAAGAAATCCATTCCTCCGTGTCCTGCTCCTTCTGCCTGAGTTTCGTATTTTTTCCAATATGGGTGATCGTAAGTTTTTAAATGATCTTCTGAACTCGCCCATTTGTGAGAATGTTTCATTTCATCTTCAAAATAAATGAAACCTTGACTAAATCCTCCTGAACCGATATCTTGCCAAATACCATCAGTTCCTTGAATACGGAAACCTAAGTTATAAGGACGTTGTAAAGATGTATCGTGCGTTAATAAGATTGTTTCTCCATTCTCACATTTTAACATTGTTTGAACGATATCTCCTTGTTTGAATTTAACCTTTGCATTTGGGTGATCTGCTCCTCCATTTTTCACGATATAATCAGTTAAACCAGCTTGTCGAGAAGCCATAGAAGTTAAATGTGTAATTCTATTTCCACGGTTAACATCCATCATTGTACCGATTGGTCCTAAACCATGCGTTGGATATAATTCTGCATTACGTTTTACATAATGATTTGTACGCCAAGCAGCTTCAGAGAAACCTTTATCTCCAAATTCAACTCCTCCACCATAAGGTTGTTTACCATCGTTAAATAATACATTTCTTAAATCGTGTTGGTAACCACCTTGTCCATGAACAATTTGACCAAACATTCCTTTACGAACCATATTCATTACAGCCATAACATCGCGACGGTAACAAACATTCTCCATCATGAATACAGGAACTTTCGTTTTTTCGTATGTATCTACGTAATCCCAACATTCTTGTAAATTCATCGCTCCACACACTTCTAAACCTACAATTTTACCCGCATTCATTGCTGCAATTGTTTGCTCAGCGTGAAATTCCCATGGCGTAGCTATAATTACAGCATGAATTTTCTTATTCTTATATAATTTTTTATATCCATCTAAACCTTTAAAATACTCTACAGGTTTTTTATTATGTTTTGCAAAAATTTTGTTTGAACGATCAATCATTCGTTGATCTGGTTCAGCGATCCCAACAACTTCTACATCATTTCTTTTTAATAACTCATCTAAATGTACCTGCCCTCTCATTCCACAGCCAACAATTCCTACTTTCACCTTATCAATTTTTGATGAAAAATCAAATAATGAATCTGGTGATACTAATGCTACCGTAGATGCTGCAGCAGTCGATTTAATAAAATTTCTTCTGTCCATAGTTGTATTTAATTGTTTGCTTTATTTTTTAAAAATGCAAAATATGAAAAATAATCAATAAAACTTTCTGCTTATAAGTAAAATTAGTAGGTTTTAGGCGAATCCTTAGGAAATACTATAATAAATTCTGTCGTAGTAACATTTTCGTTTTTTGATTTAATTGCAGATAATTTTTCATTTAAATCTTCACTTTCTAGAATTTCAATTACAGCGATTTTGAGCTCAGGTCGAAAAAATTTCAAATACCAATAAATTCCGCCATAATTTTTAGAATGATAATCACCATTGTAATGAATGAATAGATTATTTTTCTTCAAATTATTCAAAATTGATTCTGCCATTGTTGCATCCTTTGTAGCTTGTGCTGCAACAAACTGTTTTGCCTTCACTCCAGCATGATCTCCCATCATTTTAATCATCTCAGGATAACCAGGCGCATCATAATCTATCGTAATAGGAAGTTTCGCAATAAAGACTTTCTCATTATTTGGAACTGTATCCAAAGCTTCAAGTCCATTCTTAGCGACATACGAAGCATATTTGCGTGATACATTAGTTGCTACAAAATCTAAATTCTTTTCTTTCGCAAAATCAACAAGCGGTTTGTAATCTGTTTTGTAATTATTCCAAAGCTTTGTACTCTTTTGAAACTCATCATCCGTCGTTTTGCTTTTCAAATAATTCGTTAAATCATTTTGTTGATGACGCTCGAACATTTCTGCTCCAAGAATCAGTTGTTTTCCTTTTATCTTATACAATTCTTTTGTCGTTTGCAATTGCAACCAATGATTTACCGCATTATTATGATGTTCACCAAATAAAACAACATCATATTTTGCTAATTCTTTAATCATTTTATCAAAATCAACTTTCTTTTCTTGTTGATTATAAATTTGATAAGTTTTTCCGTTTTGCGCTTTAGCCTGAATTGTTAGTACAATTAATAAGGTATAAAGTATCGTTCTCATGTTATTTAAATTAATTCTAAATTGTAACAAATTAACAAAAAACTCTACATATAAAGAAAACAAATTCAACTACTATGAATAAAGTTCTTGAAATTAATCAACTTACTAAAAAATTTGGCAGTTTTACAGCGGTCAACAATGTCTCTTTTTCGGTAGAAAAAGGAAACGTTTATGGATTACTTGGTCCAAACGGAAGTGGAAAATCGACAACATTAGGAATGATTCTTAATGTAATCAATCCTACAGCGGGTTCGTGGAAATGGTTTGATCAAGAACCAGATAACGATTCATTAAAAAAAATTGGTGCAATTATCGAAAGCCCAAAATTCTATCCTTATTTATCAGCAGAAAAAAATCTTGAAATTGTTGCTGATATTAAAGAAGTTAATTATGCGAAAATTGACGAAAAACTTGAATTAGTTGGATTACTTTCTCGTAAAAAAGATAAATTTCAACAATATTCGTTGGGAATGAAGCAACGTTTGGCTATTGCGGCTGCGTTGTTAAATGATCCTGAAGTGTTGATTTTAGACGAACCTACAAATGGTTTAGATCCACAAGGAATTATTCAGATTCGTGAATTGATTATTAAAATTGCGCAACAAGGGACAACAATTATTTTGGCCAGTCATTTATTAGACGAAGTCGAAAAAGTATGTTCGCATGTGGTGGTTCTTAATCAAGGAAAAATGCTTTATGCGGGTTCTGTAGATCAAATGAATTCAAGTTTTGGAAGCATCGAAGTTGCTGCGCAAAATATGGAAAGTTTGGAATATACATTAAAAACGTTCTCATTCGTTTCGAAAGTTACTAAAGAAAATAACAAACTTTTTGCTGTTTTATCAGAAGAAAAAGATCCTGCAGAAATCAATAAAATGCTTTATGAACAAGGAATTATCGTGAATCATTTGGTAAAACGTAAAGAATCTTTAGAGCAACAATTTTTCCAATTAATCCAAAAACAGAACTAACATGAAAAGATTATTTAGCATAGAATGGAATAAATTATTCTACAACAAAGGAACACGAATTTTCATCATTTTATATTTTGTGATGATTCTGTTAATGGGAATTACGTTGCCGAATTTCAAACCAAATATGAATGGAATCGAAATTGATTTAATCAAATTAGGTGCATTAGAGTTTCCTGTAATTTGGCATAATATCACGTGGTTAATTGGTTTTGGAAAATTCTTTTTAGCTATTATTGTTATTAATAATATTACAAACGAATACTCTTTCGGAACTTTCAAGCAAAATACAATTGATGGTTTATCTAAAACTGAATTTTTAAACACAAAAGTTTTGATGAACGTTGTGATAACTTTGATTTCTACACTTTTAGTTGGCGTTTTAGTTTTTGCATTAGGTTCTATTTTTAGCGAAAAGTTTGATTTTGTAAACGGAATCGAATTCTTAGGAGGATATTTCGTCGAAATCTTCGCTTATATTGTATTCGCCATGTTTTTATCATTCCTATTAAAGAAAAGTGCTTTTGCGATTTTATCTTTAATTGTTTTGAATATTATAGAATCTGTTGCTAAAGTTGTTGAATTTTTAGTTCGATTTGGTAAAAATCCTCCAAAAAATCCTGAAGAAATTAAAATCTTAACTAATTATTTACCACTAAACTCAAACGGAAAAATAGTTGATTATCCTTCTGTAGATATACAAAAAGCAATTATGGAAGGTAAGTTATTTGTTGCCGATCATGTACAATGGGATCATTTTGCGGTAAATATTTTCTACATCATTTTATTTCTTGGTTTATCCTTATTAATTATCAAGAAAAGAGATTTATAAAAAAAAAAGAGGTAATTATTAATAATTACCTCTTTTTAATTTAAGCTTTGATTCTTTTTCCTTGTAGATCAAAAATTCTCCAAAATTATATCTTGACTTTGTTGGATTATGCTTTCTCCAAATATCATAATCATAAACATCTTTATATTCTTCCTCTTTTTCATTTATAAAATCGAAAACATTTTTTTGAGGATTGTTGTTCTCCCAATTAGTAGAAACACTTAAAAAATAGTGATCGTGTAAGTAATCTTGAGGTAAAGTGTATTTTTGAAATTCATTATTAGATAAATTATTAATTATTTCTAAATCTTTTTTTAACCCATCTTTTAACTTAGTCCTATTTACAAGAGTCAAATATTCATTTGTAGATATTTTATATAAAAAAATGTAATCGTCTTTAATATTTAATATATCATATTGTTCGGTAATTCCATTTTTTGTAATTAGAATTGAATTATTATCAACTATTAATTCATAAGATCTATGTTCTACTATTCCATTTATTGTCATTAATAACTCACCACTATTTCTAAAAGTAAATAAAATACTATCATCAGAAGCTTCATCTAACAAAACCCATGATTTCCCAGTTATATATGATTTACTTACTCCCTTTTCAATTTCTTTTTTAATTTTGTTTAAAGAATTATTTGTAAAATCAATAGTGTCGTCAATATAACTTTTCTCTTTATATAACTTCTTTTGTTTAGAGTTCATAAATAAAACAATAATCAAAATAATAACTATGAGGCTAATTATAAATTCCATTTTTAGTTTATTTTTTTAGTTGAATTCAAAAGTAATATTAAAATACATAGATATAATAACATTACTATTTTTAATTATAAACTATATTCCATAAAGACTTTTCACTTTTTCAGTTGTTTGATTATCTTTGCAACTATGCAAATGACAAATTTCGAAGAGTTAAAAACTCTTTTAAAATCAACACCAAAGAAAATTGCAATTCTACCGCACAAAAATCCTGATGGAGATGCGATAGGTTCTACATTGGCGATGTTTCATTATTTGAATAAATTAGGACACACGTGTAACATTGTTTCACCAAACGATTTTCCTAAGTTCCTAAAATGGATGCCTTCAGCAAAAGAGATTGTAATTGCAGATTACCGACCAAAAGTTGCCGAAGCAATTATACATCAAGCTGATTTGATTTTTATCTTAGATTTTAATACTGTAAAACGAATTGACGACTTAGGAAACTGGGTTGAACGTTCGAAAGCTCCAAAAATATTAATCGATCATCACCGCGAACCAGATACATTTGATTTTATGTATTCGGATATCGAAATGCCTGCGACTTGTCAAATGGTTTATAATTTTATCGAAGCGATGAATGATTTAGATAAAATTGATAAAGGCATTGCTGAATGTATTTATACTGGAATAATGACGGATACAGGCGGATTCCGTTTTCGTAATACATCGGCAGATACGCATAGAATTGTAGCAGAGTTAATTGATAAAGGTGTAGAAGTAGATAAAGTTACTTCTTATGTAAACGATTCACAAACACAAGGACGATTAAAGTTATTATCATTAACTCTAAATAATCTAACTTTTTTACCAGAATATCGAACAGCTTTCATGTTTTTAAAACGTGAAGATTTACTAGCAAATGGTTTTCAAAAAGGAGATACAGAAGGTTTTGTAAATTATGGTTTGAGTGTAGAAAATTTTATCTTTTCTGTAATTTTTATTGAAGACACACATCATAATTTCATTAAAATTTCGTTACGTTCGAAAGGTGATTTTGATGTGAATGAATTCTCTCGCAAACATTTCAATGGCGGCGGTCATATGAATGCTTCAGGAGGTCGTTCGGATATGAATATGGAAGAAACAATTGCTTATTTCCAATCCCTTTTACCAGAATATCAAGAAAAATTAGCTAGTATCGTTATCTAATGAAAAAAGTTATTTTATTCACTTTCGCTGTTTTTGCGTTAATGAGTTGTGATCAAAAAGTCATACAATATCCCGTTTCATATTCCAATGACGATTTTATGAAACGTTCGCAAGAACGTGGAAAATTATTGCATCAAGAAGAATTACAATGGTTTGATGATTATATGAAAACATCTGACCTAAAATTTGTTAAAACGAGTTCGGGCTTTTGGATTTCAAATAGTGGTCAACGAACAGCTTCTACAGCAAATAATGGAGACTACATCGAATTTGAATATCAAGTAACTGATCTCGAAAACAATATTTTATATTCGTTTAACGATAATAAAGTTCAGAAAATAATTTTAGGAAAAGCTGATATTGTGAGAGGTTTACAAGCTGGTTTGCAATTAATTCCTGAAGGTGAAACTGCTAAATTATTATTACCTTCGTTTTTAGCTTATGGAGGTTATGGTGATACACAAAAAATTGCTCCAGACTCGCCTATTATTATGGATGTAAAAGTTTTAAAAATAAAAAAACACTAATAAACACAAAGACTGTAAAGTTAAAATGAGAAAAATATTATTAATCTTAACTGTCATCACTACTCTTGTTAGTTGTGGCGTTAAAATTCCAAAATCGATGAGTAAAGAAGAATTTAAAAGTTTAGAAGACGGATTGTATGCAAAAATGACAACAAATCATGGTGCAATGACAATCAAATTATACGAAGAAGAAGCTCCAATGACTGTTGCTAACTTTGTAGGATTAGCAGAAGGTACAAAAGAAAATAAAGCAAAAGCAAAAGGAATTCCTTTTTATGATGGAATCATTTTTCACCGTGTAATCAAAGATTTCATGATTCAAGGTGGTGATCCAGACGGAAGAGGTACAGGTGGACCTGGTTACGATTTCGAAGATGAATTTGATGCAACATTAAAACACGATAAAAAAGGTGTTTTATCTATGGCAAATTCAGGACCAGCAACAAACGGGTCTCAATTCTTCATTACAGAGGTTCCAACTCCATGGTTAGATGGTAAACACACTGTTTTTGGACAAGTTGTAGAAGGTTTAGAAGTTGTAGATTCTATTGCTAATGTAGAAAAAACAAGAGATGACAAACCAGTTGTTCCAGTTGTGATTGAGAAAGTAGAAATCGCTCGTAAAGGTGATAAATATGCCAAATATAACGGTGGAGAAGCTTTTGAAACTGCAAAAGCAAATCATGCAAAAAAACAAGCTGAAGCTGAAGCGAAAGCAAAAGCTGAAAAAGATGCTGAAATTGCTCGTCAAAAAGAATTAGAGGCTAAAGCGCAAACTACTCCTTCTGGATTAAAATATGTAATTTTAGAAGAAGGAAACGGAGCAAAACCTGTACAAGGAGATCCAATTCAAGTACATTATACTTTACGTTTAAATGATGGTGAAAAATTAGATTCATCTTACGATCGCAATCAACCACTAGACGCAACAGTTGGTGTTACAGGATTAATCCAAGGTTGGATGGAAGCATTAACAATGTTCAACAGAGGTTCTAAAGTTTTCTTAATTATCCCTGCCGAATTAGGTTACGGATCAAGAGGTGCTGGAGGTGTTGTACCACCAAATGCAACTTTATATTTTGATATGGAAGTTTTAGATAAATAATTTATCTATTCAAAATAAGTAGAAAAGCCACTCAAATTGAGTGGCTTTCTTTTTTGCCTACATTTTTGAAATCACTATTTTTACTGCTTATCAAAACTCACATGAAAAATTTAACATCTCTAATTTTACTCTTTATCGGTTTACAAATAGTAAATGCACGAGAAATAGTAAACTTCAACTCTAATTGGAGCTTTAAAAAAGGGCCATTTACCACTGCAGAAATTAATTACAATTCTATCTTCAAAGGCGATTGGCAATTGGTTCAAGTTCCACATACATGGAATGCAACTGATATGCAAACGAACCAAGTTACACCTGGTTTTTATAGTACAAACGAGCGTTTTTATGTAGGTGATTCGTATTACAGAAAATCTTTTACGCCAAAAGTAAACTGGAAAGGTAAACGAATCTTTATCAAATTTGAAGGTGTTGGAGCAAATGCAGAAGTTTACATGAATAATTCTCCTTTAAAATCAACTCAAAATAAGAACAAAGTAAGCTATCAAGGTGATGTAAACAACGGAAATTATAATTTTGTTGGACGCCATCAAGGTGGATATTCTGCTTTTGTTTTGGAATTGACAGGAATGTTAAAATTTGATCAAGAAAATGAAATTTTGGTTAAAGCTAATAACGAGGAAAATCCAGCAATTATTCCTGTTAATCATGTTTTATTTCCTGTTTATGGTGGAATTTATCGTCCTGTTTCGTTGATTGTTACTGACCCTATCAATATTGCTGTAAATGATTTTGCTTCGGCTGGAATTTTTATTTCTCAGAAAAATGTTAGTAAAAAATCGGCTGATATTCATCTTAAAGTCAAAGTTGATAATAAATCAGCTCAAACAAATAACATCGAAATTTTCACTTCGATCATCGATCATAACAATAAAACTGTAAAATCTATCAGCACTCCTTACACTCTATCACCACAAGGAAGACAAGAAATTATTCAAGATATTAAGGTTAATAATCCACATTTATGGAATGGATTAGAAGATCCATATTTATATAAAGTAGTGACACAAATCAAACAAAATAATCAAGTTTTAGATGAAGTAACACAACCTTTGGGTATTCGTAAATTTGAACTAAAAGCGAACGAAGGTTTCTTCTTAAACGACAAAAAATATCCGCTTTATGGCGTGACAAGACATCAAGATCGCTGGGGAAAAGGTTCGGCTTTATCAAATGAAGATCACGATGAAGATTTAGCAATTATAAAAGAAATTGGTGCAACTTCTATTCGATTAGCTCATTATCAACAATCTGATTATTTTTACTCGAAATGTGATAGTCTAGGATTGATTGTTTGGGCAGAAATTCCATTTGTGAATCAGGTTACAACCTTGGAAGAAAATAATGCAATGCAACAATTAAAAGAGTTGATTCGTCAAAATTACAATCATCCATCTATTTACACTTGGGGATTACACAATGAAGTTTATTCGCCAAATAATTACACCATCGAATTGACAACAAAACTAAATGACTTAGCTAAAACAGAAGATCCTGATCGTTATACAGTACAAGTAAGTGGTTATAATGTAGTCGATCATCCAGTTAATAATAATGCGGATATACAAGGAATTAATCATTATTTTGGATGGTACAATGGCGAAGTCGAAAATTTGACAGACAAAGAAGATGTTGAAACTTGGGCGAATGAAATTTCGAAAAAATTCAAAGATTACAAAATCATTTTCTCTGAATATGGCGCAGAAGCAAAACCTGAAGATCAAGTTGAAGTTGCTGGAAACTATGGAAATCAATGGAGTGATCCTGCATTTTTTCCAGAAGAATTTGCAACTAAATTTCATATTGTTCATTGGGCAACAATAGAAAAACATCCAATATTTTTGGGATCTTATGTTTGGAATACTTTCGATTTTGCAACGCCTATTACACGATTGAATGTTAATCCAAGAAATTTCAAAGGTTTGGTTTCATTTGATCGAAAAATTAAAAAAGATCCTTTTTATTGGTATAAAGCAAATTGGAGCAAAGAACCTGTTGTTTATTTAACGCAACGTAGAATGGTAAATAGAGGAAATGAATTTACAACTGTTACAATCTTCTCTAATCAAGGAACGCCAACGTTAACTGTCAATGGTAAAAAGATTGAAAATGTAAAAAATGGCTATAATAAAATTCATTTCGTTGCTGAAAATGTTCAATTGCAAAAAGGTGAAAACATAATCATTGCAGAAACTAATCTTAATGGAAAAACCATTTCAGATAAAATTATTTGGAACTATGATCCAAAATATAAAACTTCTCAAAAAGAAGCCACTACGAAAGATATTCATGTTGGACTTTAGTGGGAAATAATATCATAAAAAAGGCTTAAAAATTAATTTTTAAGCCTTTTTTATATTGTAGTTTACTACTTATTTTTCAAAATCTCGTGGAAAACGGTTTGAGCTGAGAAAATTCGGTTCGTTGCTTCATCAATTACGATAGAACGATCAGAATCTAAAACTTCATCAGATACTACTACATTGCGACGAACTGGTAAACAATGCATAAATTTTCCGTTATTTGTCAAATTCATTTTATCCATTGTCACTTCCCAATCCTTATCACCTTCATTCGGTTCACCATAATTTTCATAAGAAGACCAGTTTTTTGCATAAACAAAATCAGCATCTTTCAACGCTTTATCTTGATCATAAGCAATCGTTGCTCCATCAGTAAATTTTGGATCTAACTCCAAACCTTTTGGTTGTACAACTGTAAAATCTACCCAATCTACTTTAGAAAACCATTGCGCAAAAGAATTCGGAACAGCTTGTGGCAAACGACGTGGATGCGGCGCCCAAGTCATCACAACTTTCACTTTCTTTTCAGGTTTTGTCCCAGGCGTATAACCCGTTTTTTCTGCAATTGTAATTAAATCAGCAAAAGATTGTAATGGATGTAATGTTGCACTTTCCAAAGACACAACAGGAACAGAAGATAATTCTTTTACTTTATTGAACATGATTTCGTTATAATCTTCATCACGATCTACTAATTTCGGAAAAGTACGAACGCCTAAAACATCACAATACGCACTCATTACCTGAATTGCTTCTTTGATATGTTCTTGCGAATCTCCGTTCATCACAGCACCATCAGCCATTTCCAATGTCCAAGAATCTGCTCCAGCATTCAAAACCCAAGCATTTGCTCCAAGATTATAAGCCGCTTTAATAGAACTTAGACGTGTACGTAAACTTGGATTAAAAAAAATTAAACCAACTGTTTTATTTTTACCAACTTCTTGTTGAGCAAAAGGATTTGCTTTAATTTCTAAGGCTGTTTTTAGTAATTCGTCGATGTTTTCTACATCATAAACCGAAGTAAATTGTTTCATAATTGAGAAGAATCTTTTGTTTTATTTGTTCTGCAAAATTAGTTGAAACAATCGAGGTTTAAAGAATTATTTGTATATTTTTGTGAGAATTATATACTAATCTTTTTCAAAAAATAGAATGAAATACTTTATACTTTTCTTCTCTTACTTATTATTAATACAATCTGTTTATCCACAAACAAAGGAATTAGATTCTAAGTATATTAAAAATATAAAATCAACTCTTAGTAATTTCAATTCAAAAGAAGAAAGAAAAGAATATGAAAATTATTTTGAATTTTTAGAACATCGAATTTCTCTTAATTATACTAAAAATAATTACGTATTAGATAATGATTATCAGAAATTTACTCAAAATATTTTTAATCAAATCATTTCTAAAAACGCTGAATTACAAATAAATAAAAATAAATTTTATATCATAAAATCTAATATTCCAAATGCTTCTTCACTTGGTTTTAATGTATATTTTATAGAATCTGGTTTGTTTAATTTGTTAGATAATCAATTTCAATTTGCAGCAGTAATCTGTCATGAGATTGCTCACAATCAATTAAATCACACAAGATTAGCAATAGAACAAGATGCTGAATTTGAGAAAGATTTTAAACGTGAAATTAAGTCAATCAAGCGACAAGATTTTTTAAAATTGATTAAATCTCAAAATGAAGTTATTCAAAAAAAATATGATTTAGCAGAACAATCACGCAAGAAAGAGATTTCTGCTGATAGTTTGGGATACATTTTATATAAAAATCTTAATTATCCTAAAAGCGAATATTTTCAT